>JAUNJJ010000134.1:0-8066 GCA_030533325.1 Oscillospiraceae bacterium | reverse complement strand
GTAAACAGTCCCTTGTTTTGTGAAAACATGGAATTTAAAAAGGGGCGAATAATTATTTTTAATATTGTTAATAAACATCCTGAGAATAGAACACTCAAAATCGCATGGCTTGTAATACTACTTTTTGTAATTATATCAAATGTTCAATGGTTTGTTGAAAAGGATGTTACAGATTTTTCTTTGTTTATTAAAGGTATAGCAGTTACAAATCAAACATATGGAAGTATATTGTTTTGCTGGCTTTTCCCTTTAGCGGCAGGATTACCTGTGCTAGATGTAAAACCTGTATTTGCAAATAATTCTAACAAAGAATGCTTGAAGTATCTTTTTAGTAGTGCAGTTATAGGTGGCGCTATACCGTTTTGTGCCATAATTATTGACTTTATGTTGCTTTCGTCATGCTATTCAACATATATGCCAGTACCTAATGATATGATAACAGGGTATCATTCAGGAATGATATTTTCAGAGATGTTTTTTACGTATCCAAGATTGTTTATAATAATATGGGCTTTTATTTGTTTTTTATGGGGAGCTCTGTTTGCGTCATTAATGTGTATGATATATTTTATTTTTAAAAACAGAATTATTACAATTATAGTTTTTGGGGCTATATATGGTGGAAATGTTTTTATTCACAATTTTTTTTCAATGATTCCAGCATGGAGAAATTTGTTTTATGCTGAATCATATGACAATTGTTGTGAAAATTATTTGGTTGGTTTTATAATGCTAATAAGTATAAACGTTTTGCTGCTT
Source organism: Oscillospiraceae bacterium (assembly GCA_030533325.1). GTDB lineage: Bacteria > Bacillota > Clostridia > Oscillospirales > Ruminococcaceae > HUN007. The sequence goes on along the minus strand of JAUNJJ010000134.1, from coordinate 7,307 downwards.
TTAATATATAATTTTCAGCGTAATATAAGGAGTAATGATGAAACGTAAAATAATTCTTATGTTGATTTTTCTTGCTTTAGTGTGTGGATATATTTTTAGATATTACTCGTTAAATAATACTCTAGGCGTCAAATCTGAAAACACTGTAATTGTTTATGAGACTAATGAGTATGTTAAATTTGAAAACAATAAAAGTGCATTTAACATTGATTATAGTGGATTTGAAGCGAAAATTATAAATTCAAGGGTATTGGATATTAAGGAATATTTAAAAGATATCGATGCTGAAAACGTAAATTTTAATAATCACATTCCAGAAAAAATAGTTGAGATAGAATTATGTATACATAATACAGAAACTCAAATGAATCCAATAAGAATCAATAATTTTGAAGTAGTTGGGTCGGATTGGTATACGCGATTAAACTCCGAACTCACAATATATGCCAATCCTGTTTTTTTAGAAAATGATGTGAATTATAAGGATTTAGGAATAACTATAGTTCCTGAAGGCTATTATACATTAAAATTAGTTTATAATATATTTGAAGAATTTTTCTCCAAAAACAAATTCGATAACATAAATGAGGAACCGATGTATTTTGAACTTACTATTCATCCTGAGAATAAGTTTATTAGATTTAGATGAACAGACGTTATTTTTTAACAAAGTACGCGTGCTTTTAAATTGCATTTGATAATATGCTGGAGTATTTTTTAGTTAATATGGCCTAATGAAAGGATAAGTAATGAAAAAAAGATTTTTAGCTTTTCTGCTTTTAATATCAATAATGATTGTTTCATGTGTTTCCTGCACAAGTAATAAGAATAAAACTTTGAAAGAAGATATACGGTTAAACCGCTCATCAGAATTTGATATGCAGACGATAGACGGATTCGATTATGAAAAGGTCAATCTTGAGGAAGTTTGTGGAAAAACAGATTATGGACTTGTATTTAAAGGTACTATTATTGAATCAAGTGAAAAAACAACCGTTATAACTGCAAATATAAGTGATGGTAGTATTGCTTCTGAATATGAAGTTAATACAGTAAATTTTGGTACGCTTATTCATGCTGGTAAAATTAATGATAACAACTGTTTTGTATTCAGAAAAAATGATTGCTGGTCGCTTAAAATTCTTGATCAGTCCGGAAAAGTTTTAAAAGAAAAAGATTTGGATTATTATCCTGTTGATGTTATTTCGGATGACATGATTTATGTAGTACATAGAAATGGTGATTATCCGGTTGTGACTTGTTATGATCAGGATTTAACATTAATAAGTACAAATGAACTCCACTATAACTCTGAATATGGGTTTTTTCCTCAAAAACTTGGAGTAAGCGAGAATGGAAAGATTTATTGTCTGTTGTATTGTAAAATAACATCTGAATATCTTCTTGTATCTTTGAGCGATTCAGGTGAGAACATACAGGTTAGCATAAATGACATGAATAACATTGCTGGTATTTTTGTTGATAAACCTGGAACGATTTATATTTGCGGAAAAGAAAATGATTATTATATGATTGATGAACTCGATAGTACGGGTAAAATAACAGATTTGTACGAAATAAAAAACTGTGATTCAGTTTATGGTGTAACGGAGTCAGGAATTGTTTGTGGAAATGATCATGGATTATTCTTGTACAATCATGAAAGCGAAAAAGAAATAATATCAAATGATTGTTTTGAAGACAAAGAAATATTTAAAGTAGTGGCGAATGATGATACAGTTACTGTTTTTCTTGAGGAAGAAGCAGAAAAGACATATGATGCAGTTATTTGTTCAGATTATCAAGGTAATATAACCGGTGTTTATCCCGCAGATAACATTGTGAAATGTGGGGTATCAGGAACCGAAGTGTTTTTTATCAGTTCTGATTCTGATGGCGTATCAAATCTTTATAAAATCAGTGAAAGTGAAACACTTGAAACAGGTGTATCTTATTCTGGAGTTATTAGGGATTTTAAAATACTGAATAATGGAAATCTTGCTGTTGCGGTGGATGATTATGATGAGAGTGTGGCTGATTTGTATGATTCAAACTGTAATCTTATAGCAAGTGCTAATATAAGCGATTTTAGTTCGTTTGTTGTTGTTGATAATCAGCTATATTATACTGATAACATGAATTTGTATCAATTAACTGATAATATGCAAATAAAAAAATCTGATATTGATTTCAGCATTTTCGGGGATAATCCTGACTTTGCTGATGGAAACACTGAATATGATTTGTTCTTTTCTAACGATTCAGGAATTTTTGGGCTCGATTATAAAGAAATGTCATGTGATAAGTTGCTTGATTATTACCAATATGGTCAGTACAGAGCGGCACGTACATTTATTGTAGATGAAAACTCTGAACTGATACTTTGTAGTTTCCCATATGCTAAAATTGTTAAGCACAGAAATAAAGAAGAATTGAAAAAAGAGAAGGTTTCTGTAGCGGTTTTTCCGGATGAAATATTTGATATAACAGTTTTGTCAGATGCAGTTAATATGATTAATCAGAATTCTGATGATTATTATATCGAGATTGTATCTTATAACGGAAACGAAGAGAATACGGCGGCGGAATTATTTGAAAGAGATGTTATAACAGGAAAAATCCCCGATATAATTTGCCTTAATAAAAAGTTGAATATTAAATCTTTTTTGAAAAACAATATTTTAACTAATATGAATTATATTTGTTCTGAAGAAGAGGATACAGAATCAGGTATTTATGCTAATAATGTATTGAATGCTTTTATGTATAATGATGAACTATATTATTTTCCAGTTACATTCGAGTATGATACAGTAGTATATAATGGCTTTGACAGACCTGCTAACATAGATGAATATATAAAAACGGTTAATTGTGATGTGAACCTGCAATATAATAGTTCAGGTGCATTTGAACCTGAGAGTTTATGTAGTTTGTATTTGAGCGATCATAACGCTGGCAACAAGCTATATCCTGAACTTGATAAAAATGAAGTGTATGACCTGATTTCGTTTACAAAAAAACATCTTTGCTTTGAATATGAGGAACTTTCAGAGTTTCCAAAATATTTTGCAGATGGAAGTGAATCGTTCATTGATATTATAGAGTTTGGAGATTTAAGTTCTTATTGTCAGCAACTGCAAAAGTACGGATGTGATTATAAAACAGGTTATTCTGATAGCGCATATGGACTGATTGTTCCTCGTATAGGATTTTCAGTAACAAATCAGTTTAGTGATAAAGATTTTATAAAAGAATTTATTAGCGAAGTAATGCATCAGCTTGAGAATAGAGGAATAGGTGAAGGAACTGCTTATATAAAAAAAGATTGGAATACTAAATTAAGCGATGAATTAAGTGCTAATGAAAAAGAACGTTATCTGGAGGCAATTAATGCCAATTGGAAAAGTGATTTTCTAAATTTTGATATAAAGGAATTGATAACAGAAGAAACGTATAAAATTGAAAATGATGATATTACATCAAAAGATTCAGATAATATTTATAATAAACTAAAATTATATCTGGATGAAACGAAATAAATTTAGTTTTAAGAAATAGTTTAGCCGGAAAGACCGCAGCACGCAGTTTTTCCGGCTTCGCTGATTTAAACTCCCTTGACAGAACAATATGTCGAGTCTATAATCGGGTTTGTCAAGTAAAGTGTGTAAGTTTTTTTTGATGGGGCAGATTGATATTATGATTAGAGCGTCAAAACAGCAGTTTTGACGCTCTAATCATTATATAATATTTTTTAATTTTCAATTGCAGCGTTACTATTCACTGGCTAGCCCGTGAATAGTAACTATCTGTGTATCTGCTGTTTCTGCGTATAAATCGTATTTATTCATCTGTTATAATCTTTATATTTTCATTTTCCTCCTGCGCATCACGCAGCATTTTCTCAAATGCTTTTGCATATTCTCCGAGGCGTTCGTGAAGGGCAGGGCGGTTTATAAGTTCTATCTCAGTTTCTTCGTTAATATCCGTAAGGCTGTCGAAAAGTGCATCGAGATTTTTACCATACCATTCAGGGAACTTCATTTCATCCGCAAAATATGTATGAAGCTGCTGTTTTGAGGTTATTTTCTTTCCGTCAATAATTACTTTCATACTAATCACTCTTCCTTTCCGTAAAGCAGTTCAAATGTTTCATAATGATCTTCGGTATAGTAAATCAGACCGTCGTTTGAGAATACTATTCGTTTTGCTCCGCGTTTTTCTGCTCCCAGTGTATCTATATCACATTCTGTGTATTTTCTTCCGTCTTTTTCAGGCAGAAGTCCTTCATAGTTTCCGAAACGATTTCCGCCTATGCATTTTCCCGGCGCATAAGACTCAAGTGAACCTCCGGACCAGCCGAGTGACTCTGCTTCTTTTTTGGTTATAAAATTGGAAGGCAGATGTCCGTATGTATAAATATAAAACGCAACTTCCTGCTTTGTGGTGTATGCACCGTTTTCATCAATCTGAAGTTCTTCCTCAGTTTCTTCCGGCACAGCGGTTTCTTCCGGTTCGTTTTCTGCAGGCAGTGAAGTTATATCCGGTATCTCTGTTTCCTCTGAACCAGACTCTTCAAAAACAGCGGCCGATTCGGTTATATCCGCAATAAAGCTGTCTGTTTCAGTGAACCCTTCTTCTTTATCAGCTGAATTAAAACAACCTGTAAATAAAAGCATACATATCAGCACGGACAGTATGCTGAAAAATTTTTTCATCTCTGTTCCTCCTGTATGTTATTTTTATATAGCATATCACATTCTGATATCTTTATCAATATCGGATTCATAAAAATTTTTATAATTCCCTCTGTATATTATTGCATGGAAATACAAACAATAACATCACAACATAAATATATATGTTCTATACGGAGGTAATTTTATGAAAGCTACAGGTATTGTAAGACGAATTGACGACCTGGGTCGTGTCGTTATCCCAAAGGAAATAAGACGTACAATGAGAATACGTGAAGGAGATCCTCTTGAAATATACACAAGCAATGACGGGGAAGTAATATTCAAAAAATATTCTGCTATAAATGAAATGTCACAGAACGCCAGCCATGTTGCTGATATTATGTTCAAACTTGCCGGATGTCCGGTGGTTGTTTTTGACAGAGATCATGTTGTAGCCGTTGCAGGGGTTCCGAGAAAGGAATTCAGTGAAAGACGAGTATCCTCATCTCTTGAGGAAATACTTGAAAACAGGAAAAATTATTTTAAGGTAAAAAAGGAAGACAACTCAGTTTCTCCGGTTGAAGGAATTGACAGACCTGCTGTGGCGTGTGTTCCGATTATTTCCACAGGCGATGTCACAGGGGCTGTTGCATTTCTTGAAAACGGAACTGACAATACAGCATCCGAACTTCAGACAAATCTCATCCAGGCTGCATCACAGTTTCTTGGCAAGCAGGTGGAGTAAAACAAAAATACCGAAGAGAATATTTTCCCTTCGGTATTTTTTTATCTGTGATAAATATTTTCCTTACCGCAGAATTCACAGAAACGTGCAGATGTAGTAATTTTCTTTCCGCAGTGTGAGCAGAAGATTTCCTTGTCAAATATAGTATTCACAAGGTTAGGAGGCTTTCTCTCACATTTTTTTCTTTCCTCTGTATTGTACACCCTCGAATAATCTCCCTTGTCGTACCATGCCTTAAGTTCTCTTGCCCTCATGACTGTCCACGGGTGACTCTTGTAAAGTTCACTGAAAAGCTTAAGCAGTTTGTCAAATACATTTTTGTCAAGTTTCTCAAACTCAACAGCCTGTTCAAGGAAAAGATGATTGTCAATATCATCGTAGCAGCTCGGCGGATAACCGGAAAGCTTCGCCATAACCGAAACTGCAGCGTCAATGTTCTGACAGGCAAGAAGACCCGCTCTGTCCGCAGTTATTTCTGACATTCTGTACCACTGATAAAGAAGGAGCATAAGTCCTCTCATAGCTATCTCTCCGATACCAAGAGTAAGGTTTCCTATCACCTCTGCAATATACGGGAGGAAATTTCCTATCGAATGATAGAGAACATGCTGACTCTTGATATGTCCCACCTCATGCCCGAGAATAAAGAGAAGTTCATCATATGAGAGAAGGCTGAGACACACACCGGAAATAACAACAATCGGCTTTGATGAACCAATGGTACATGCATTAAGCGAACCGGGTGCAACATAAAGAGGAGGGACTTCCTTAACGTCAAGTATCCTGCAGACCGTCTGCATCGCATAGTAAAGGTAAGGCAGATTTTTTTCAGTTACAAGTATATTGGAACCGGTATACTGAACTGTGAGTATCTTTTCAAAATTATATTCCGAGTAAAGTTTGATAATCTTTTCGATAGCCTTGTTTGTATTTAGATTGTTAAGATATGTTCTGTCAGTGGGATGCTCATATTCAAATGACGACAGATTTGTAAATATTTTTCTGTCGGAAGGTCTGTCTTCAGTCACCGCCGAGATCAGCATTTTTTCTATGTAATCTTCATTTGACTTGAATATATCATGAGGCTTCCTGCCTTTTTTTCTCAGGTCTTCAAGAATAAAATTTATTCGCTTTCTGGTAATAACATCAAGCGCATTCATATATGAGGAAAAGGGAAGTCCGAGTGTAGTTCTTACTTTTTCCGCTTTTTTAAAATCAGCACCTGAAAGTCCGCAGTACAGATAACAGCTGAAATAAATCAGCGCTGCCTGATTTTCAGATATACCGCTTTCCGAAGGGATTCTGCTGAAATATTCATCAGACATATCCCCGAAATAATTATAGTAATTAGCAATATCAATCAGTTCATCCCTTGACGCAACATATGATACTGCCGCAAGCATAACCGGTACAGCATTCATAATCTTTTTCCCCTCCGCATTTTATTCAATGTCGTTATCATCACAGCTTTTGACATAGAGCTCATCAGCTGTCTCTCTCCCTGTGTCGAAAAGGTTTCTTTTTTCTTTTTCGTATTTTTCCTTTTCGGCAATACTGTCTATACAATTCAAAAGTTCTGAAAATTTCATAAGTAATCTCCTTTACATCCGTATTTCTGCAGAATCCGCAATCTTAATCCATTTAATAAAATTATATTCCTTTAACACATTTTTGTCAACGTATTTATTGCAGGAAGGTTACATAAAGATTATATCCCGAATACAATACAGATACAGTTTATATACATTTTCAAAATACGCTTGATTTTCAAAAATATAAAGACTATAATAAAATCATAGAAAGAGTACAACTGAAAAATAAAATAAACTATAAAAACCAGCACGAAAAAATGTGCTGGTCTTTTTTTATATCTGTGCTGAAAA
>JAUNJJ010000356.1 GCA_030533325.1 Oscillospiraceae bacterium | reverse complement strand
AATTTGCATAATGCGGATAGTCTTCTTCATTACCATAATACTTGCGATACAAGATCAGTTTCTCATGTCGTTTACCATGATCAAGGTTGGTAAACCAACGGACTCCTTTAACACGAATATATTTTCTTCCATTTTCATCTACACCGCATCCCGCCGCTCTAAGCGGATAATTATCAGGTACATAAAATTTTCTATCGCCACTATGAATGCTAACTCCTAACCACAACCTGTCATTTTGAATTAGGGGAAATATTTCTTTGTATGTAATTGCATTAACATTGCCTATAATCAAAAACTTCTTCTCATACCTCATTAGCATTGCAACATATTCTCGAAACAAACTAAATGGCGGATTTGTAACTACAATATCCGCTTGTTTTAAATATTCAATACATTCATCTGAACGAAAATCGCCATCCCCATTCAATTTCTTAACTCCATGTTTTTTGATTTTAACAATTTATCAATATCTTCATCTGAAACACCACGACCATTCGCCATTGGAACTTCTTTTATATCCATAACGTAACCGTGTCCATTTCCTGTCGTAACCTGTTCGCCAAGATAATCCCATATTGTCATTTGCCTCCACGCTACTGATGAAGTACTATATGATGTGCAAATCAAACGTTTCAATCCGAGATAATTAAAATTCCTCAAAAAGAACTTACAGAAATTACTTTCAAATGGGTCATCGCAATTACATAAAACTGTCTTTCCCTTAAAGTGCTTTTCATAATGATTCAATTCACTCTGTATATCCTCATACTGTGTATAAAATTCATCTTTTTTTGCAACGCCAGCCGCATGTAAATTCGCATTATTTGCCATTACTTTATCTCCTTGTTTCACTGTTCAACTTCATCATCTACAAATTCTATAATATCATTAATATCACAGCCCAAAGTCGAACATATCTTATATAGAACATCCGTAGAAACATCTTGCCCTTTTGTCAGTTTAGACAGGGAATAATGGGTCAGATGCGCTTCTCGTTCCAAATCACTTTTTTTCATATCTTTATCAATCAAAATTTTCCAAAGCCTTTTGTAACTGACTGCCATTCAGAAATCCTCCTGCAAATAATTCGACATATAGAGTATAACGCAGCACAATTCTTTTTTCAATTATTTTTGATGAATTTCATACTATTTTTTTGATATTCAAATTAATGTGGTAGAAAATGAGTAAACAGCGACAAAAATCATATCTGCCTGCTCTTTGCCGCTGTTCCGATTATGTGTAGATTACCTCACGTTCCACAACTTCCCTCACACACGCCCTTATATTATTCATTTTCCCAACCCATAAGAGCTGATTTTCCGCCTTCAACCGTTCCGTCACTTCCTGCCTGTCGGCATATTCCTTTACCAACCGAGAAAACATATCCTCTGCCTGTTCATCTATGCTCACAAGGTACTCACTCAGCCTGCCGCTTGTCAGCAAATTGAGATAAACAAGCCGCTTATGCTCTTTGAGATAGTGTAAATGCCGCTGTCCCCCAAAAAAGAAAGC
>JAUNJJ010000355.1 GCA_030533325.1 Oscillospiraceae bacterium | reverse complement strand
TCATATCTGCAGATGCATTCGGGAACAGTTCGATTTGCATCTGGCTGATTCTTATCCAGTCCTTTAATTTCATTTCATTTCTGGTTTCATCTTCAATTAAGAGCTTCCAGCGTTCCGCCTGGTATTTTTGTTTATCAGTCATTATATCACTTCCTTGGATTTTTTAAGAGTAGTGAAATTCGTGCGATTTTCTCTACTTTTTATACTTCCATGATATTATGATCTGAAATCTTTTAAAAGACACGGTCTATTTGACGCTTACTCTTTTTATTCTTTAAGGCTCACTTCAAGTTTCATTTTTCGATATTCTTTTGGCGACATACCAATATATTTATGAAACAGTCTGCTAAAATAAAGAGAATTCGTGTATCCAACCATGTTTGCTATTTCAGTAATGGTGTAGTCTGTATTTTCTAACAAGCTTTGTGCGTTGGAAATTCGCAATTTCAAGATGTACTGCAACGGACTTGAACCTGTAATTTCTTTAAAGCACTGAATAAACCAACAGTTGCTGAGTCCTCTGGATTTGGAATACTCCTCTATGCTAATCTCAGTATTATAATTTTTGCGAAAATAATGCATGGCAAAAGCAACTTCTTTTTCACTGGTGCTGCTGAATTTCTTTGCACTCATGATAGCTCTGCTAATCAAGATAAAAATATTTCTAAGTTGTAAGGAAATCAGTTCCTCATACCGTGGTCTGCAAAGCTGCAATTCCTGAATCATTTGTCCAAAAAGCAACTGATAATCAGGAGAAGTTCCAATATAAAGGATATTATTCGGAAGTTCAACATTATAGTATTTCAAAACAGAATCTACATCGCTGCCAGTAAAATGCACCCAATAAACGTCAGTTTGATCTTCTCTATAATAAACATATTCCTGTGGTTGATCCGGCAAATAGACAATGATATTTCCTGCGGAAACCGTTTTTTCTTCACCATTGATGAAAAAATGTCCTTTTCCGGATGCAATATATAAAAGCTGATAGTCTTTTCTTCCCTTCGGACGATGTGTTACAACTTCAGAACGATTTTTTACACGATAATTACCGCAGCATGTTACAATCAGCGGATTCGAATCATCTACAATAGTAGATGTAGAGTTATTTAAATAAGCAACATTCATAAACATGAAAAACGCCCTCCTTGACTTTATGACATCAGTATAACATAGTGAATTGCTGATTGCAAGTAAAACCCTAAACTTTGTGCATATATTTTATAACTTTGTGTATTTTTTTAGCTGTTTCGTGTGGTATAATAGAATCAAGAAATGAGAAAAAAGAATTTTAAAAGACGTCTTTCATTGTAATTCTATACTGAATTCAATAAAAATTCTTGATACTCAAAAAATAATTATCTATTCTGACAACAATCTAATTTTGTTTATGCAGGATGATAAAACAGTCCGTATCATTCATCATTGAAAAATTCTGTCCATATGGGCATACAAATAATGAATGGAGCCAACTATAATTTTGTCAATAGAAAAATGAAAAAAATTTGAGAATTTTCA
>JAUNJJ010000133.1 GCA_030533325.1 Oscillospiraceae bacterium | reverse complement strand
ATAAAGCGAAAAAGTTCACATTATGTGCTGGACTTTGCTCCGATTTTATGCTATACTAAACAATATATAAAAGCCTGATAAATAATGATATGAAAAAAGGGAGAAACAACTTTCTGTGGGATTACAGAGTTTTTATACCGACAGAACAGCAGTCTGGCAGATAACAGTAATTCGAGGTGTACTATATGAAATTAAGTAAAACTGTACAGGATATTCGTACAAACTGGGCAATAGCTGATGCAAAGCGCGATGAAGGGCTTACAACCCCGGATGAAATAATGCGTTTCGACGATATTTCTTACGGACCTTACGGCAAAGATAACCTTTTAGACATATATGTAAATAAAAATGTTACAGGGATTCAGCCGGCTATCGTTAATGTACATGGCGGCGGATGGGTATACGGATGTAAAGAAGTGTATCAGTTTTACTGTATGAGTCTTGCACTGAAGGGATTTACAGTAGTTAATATCAATTACAGGCTCGCACCCGAAAACAGATTTCCTGCGGCTGTTGAAGATATCAATATGGTAATGCATTTTATCGATAAAAAAGGTGCTTCATATCATATAGACAAAAAAAGAATTGTCATGGTCGGGGATTCCGCAGGAGGGCAGCTGGTAAGTCATTATGCTGCTATTCTCACAAATCCCGGATTTGCAGAACTTTTTGATTTTACTGTTCCTGATGTTACTGTCAGAGCACTTGGTTTGAATTGTGGTGCATATGATGGAAAAACAATAGCCAACAGTAAAGTTGATGAGTTTTTTTCAGAGTACACGGGAATTATAAACGAAAAACCATCTGATGATCTTCTGAGAAAATTAGATACCATGAGTAATATTACATCCGATTTTCCGCCATCGTATATAATGAGCAGCGAAACTGATTTCCTGCTTTCTGAGGCTGATCCGATGTACAGACATTTGCTGAAACTCGGTGTTCCGGCAGTTAAGAAGATTTACGGAAGTAAAGATTGTCCTGAAACAGGTCACATCTTTCACATCAACTGCAAACTTGATGAAGCCCGAAAATGCAATGATGATGAATGTGATTTTTTCAGAAAATATGTTTGTGATATAATGGGGAAAGACTTCAGCTGATTATGCAAAGTACATATAATTGGAGGTTTAATTCTTGGACAGTCTGATTTACAGTCTCAATGCAACAATGCCGGTCTTTCTTGTGATTGTTCTGGGATATATACTTAACAGGACGGGAATGTTTAATGAAGGTTTCATTTCTGCCGCAAATAAATTCACTTTCAGAATCTGCCTTCCTGCAATGATATTTGCCGATATGGCGCAGTCTGATATTACTACTGCGTTTGACGGAAAACTTGTTGCTTTCAGTGCAGTGATAACAACGCTGATGTTTGTACTCATCTGGACCGGAGCAAAAATATTTATAAAAGACAAGCGTATAACAGGTGCCTTTGTTCAGGCATCTTACAGAAGTTCCGTTGCTGTAATGGGATTCGCCTTTATGATGAATATTTACGGCAGGACAGGTCTTATGCCAATGATAATTATCGGATGCGTACCGCTTTATAATATTTTTGCAGTAACGGTTCTGACTTTTGAATCGCCTGATGCTCAGAATGACAAAAATAAGAAAAACAAACTGAAAAAGGCTGCAGTCGGAATAATAAAAAATCCAATCATAATAGGAATCGTACTGGGTTGTCTGGGGTCTGTAATACATATTTATGATTTTATTCCGCAGTTGATTTCAAAAACAATCGATAATATAAGCGTGATAACAACTCCGCTTTCACTAATTGTAATCGGTGCATCGTTTGAAGGAAAAGACGCTATAGCAAAGATAAAGCCAACGATTGCAAGCTGTATTATAAAGCTTATTGCACTTCCTGCAGTATTTCTTACAGTGGCTGTGCTTTTCGGCTTCAGAGGAGAAGCGCTTCTTGCACTTGTAATAATGCTTGGCTCACCGACAACCCCTTCATGTTATATCATGGCAAAGAACATGAATAACGACGGCACACTGACGTCAAGCGTAATAGCTGCAACTACGCTGTTATCTTCTGTTACACTTACTTTCTGGATATTTCTTATTAGATTCATGGGGTTATTATAGAGAAAGTCAAACTTATTACATCCTGGTTAGAAATCCCGGGAGATGGAGTATACACCGTAGACCTTAAGGGAGCAGAATATATAGTTGATGAAGAGAACAGTTATGTACTTGTCAGAGTTCCAAATCCGGAGCTGGATCATGTCACAATTGATTATGAAAATGTGAAAAAGCTATTATTCAAAAATGACATGTTAAATGATAGCTATTCAGTTGGTGCGAAACTAGCAAAGGAGATGCTTGATCAGGGTGATTTGTTAATCAGAAAGGAATTTTCATCAAATCAGAATTACTATAAAAATGCTCAGGATTCAGCTGTTTCATCAATCCAGTATATTGTAAAACAGTTTAATAAGGATGTAGAAAATCTTGTTGTTGACGTTGAATTTTATTAATTTTATTGGTGTTGTAACAATTGCAGGAGAATTTATACCTGCCTACAATCAGGAAAATGTTAATACGGCAGAAATATTTTGCCTATATCAAGTGTAAAAATCAGGAGTGTATAAGCTTATGAATACAGATATAAATATCGTAGCTCAGAAAACAGTAGATGCAATTTCTGAGAAAATAAGGAATCTACAAACATTAAATATTATTGTCGCAGGAAAAACCGGTGTAGGGAAGAGTACACTGATTAATGCTGTTTTCAGAGAGAAACTGGCTGAAACCGGCAAAGGAAAACCTGTGACGGATCATATGAGAAAGATAACAAAAAAGGGAATTCCTTTAGCTATATACGATACGCGGGGATTTGAACTTGGAAAAGAAGTACAGGCTGAAGTTAAGAATGAAATAATTGAAACAATAAACAAAGGACTAGCTTCAAAAGATGTAAATGAAGCGGTTCATTGTATCTGGTATTGTATCAATAACACTTCAAATCGTGTTGAGCCGGAGGAAATAGATTGGCTCAGAGAGCTTACCAGGGAAAATCAGATTACGCAGGTTCCTATAATTGTTGTTCTCACCCAGTCTTTTACACCTGAAAATGCGAAAGAAATAAGGAATGCTATACTTGATGAAAATCTTGATATAATCCAGGTAGTACCTGTACTTGCTGAAGATTATGAAATACCGGGTATAACTACAATTAAGTCACATGGGCTTGATATTCTGATAAAAATAATGGAAGAATCTCTTCCTGATGAACTAATTGATACTTTGAATAATGTTCAGATAGCCTCTTTAGAAGCAAAAAAACGGAGAGCGCAGGCAGCCGTTGCAACCGCTTCTTTGGCGGCCGCAGGCGAGGGGGCGGCACCGGTTCCGTTCGCTGACTGCGCAATGCTTATCCCTACACAGATTTCGATGATTGCATCTATTACAGTAATATTCGGATTTAACGTAAATAAAAGCATTATTACAGCTTTGCTTTCCTCTACATTAGGTGCTGGAGGGGCAACATTACTTGGAAAAACAGTAGTTTCCAACCTTTTAAAGCTTATTCCGGGTGCCGGTACTGTTGCCGGTGGTGCTATTTCAGCAGGAACAGCGGGAGTAATAACTGCTGCACTTGGGGAAGCGTACATAGGTATAATGGAACTGGTATTTAAAGGTGATATGTCTATTGATGAAATCAGCACTGAAAAAGGAAAAAAGAAGTTGTTTGAAATTTTCAGAAATAAACTTAAGGGGGAAAAATAGTTTTTCTGATTCATAATATTTTTCAGGTCATTCGCCGCATACCAATGATGCATTTCCATTATTGGTATGTGGCATTTTGTTGACTGAATTCCATAATTATGCTAATATATAAATAACAGAAATCGTGAGAATTAAATAAGCAAATCAGATATGTTTGCATACATGGGGCAGACGGTGTATGTACGTACTTGGATGTTTAGAGTGAAAAATATTCAGAGGGTGTGTAATGATTATATTGCATCAAATAGGGAAACCTGTATCAAATGATTTTAAAAAAATGTATATTGTCAGGAAACTTGATGATGATATAAAATGGCAGAAGTTTATTCATGTTCCCGAATTAAGTCCGGGTATTAGTCTTTTTGAGAAATATAGGGAACTTGCCAGAAATAATCTCTGGAATGAACAAACTTTCAAAACAGTGTATCTTCCGGTTTTTTTGAATGAGATGAGCAGAAAAGAACCTCTTTCAATTTTACATCAACTTGCTGAGGATAGTTTTTATGAGAATATAGCTTTGTGCTGCTACTGTGACGACGAGAAGATTTGCCACAGGAGTATAGTCGGTGGTATACTGAAGGGCATGAAGGCAAATATCGATTGTTCAGATGAATATCTTGAATACTATAAAATCTTCATTTCAAAATCACATCACATTCCACGTAATAAATGAAATCACCGCAATTGTGCCGCATTTTAATGAAATACCAGATTTTTCTGCAGAAAGCTCCGCCGGATGAACGGCTTACCTGAAGTTCATCCGGCATGATGTTTATTAAGTTTAAAAAACAGAAAACACAATAAAATCTTCATTTCAAAATCACATCACATTCTCCAGAATAAATGAACTCACTGATTTTATTATTGACAGAATGTATGAATTCGGGGAAAAGCAGTTCGGTAGATGTGGAAGATTTTAAGGAGCTTATTGAGAAAAAGGAGGAGTGTAATGAGGTTACTGGATAAAATTGAGGAAGAGAAAAGAAATGCGAATCATTTTGCCAGTCGTACCAATGGAGAAAGATATGCCTGCAATCTGTATTTTCAGCATGCACTTCAAAAAATAATCAATGATGATTTGATGAAGAACAATCCGGACGAACTGTTTGATGAATACAGAGAGTACTTCAGTACCAAGTCACTGCCAACCAAAATTATAGACGCTGACACTGCTTATTACCGCGGACGTATAGGGAATGAGATAATTCACGGATCATATGATGAGTGTTCCTATAATTTTCTGCTTCTGTATTATAAACAGGAAATAGAGGCACCACCATCATTGTTTGCTACTGGCGGAAGGTTTAACAGAAGCGGAACATCATATCTTTATTTATCGATATCTAATGATTAAAAAAATCATTTTTTTGATATAATACACTATTTAAATTAACAATCACATATGATATAATTAAAATAAATCAGATTATAATTATAAACTGATGAAAAATCTGGATTGGATGAAAGGATATAAGGATATGAATTTATTTTCAAAAAATATTGCAGTTGCTTCGGCTTTGTGCATGACTGTCTCTTTTTTCAATTTATTTGATAATGTTCAGAATAATGTTTCCGCATTGAGTGGCAGCTGTGTTGCTGAATATCTGAACAGAGGCATAACTGCGGTGAATACAGGAAATGGAATGCTGGTAAGCTGGCGATTCCTTGCAAATGATGCCGACAGCACGGTTTTTAATCTGTACCGTGACGGAACACTTGTTTATACCAGTAACTCTGAAGAGTCAACCTGTTTTCTTGACACAGGCGGATCACCTTCCTCGAAGTACACAGTTGAAGCACTGGAAGGCGGAAAGATTGCTTCGTCTGAAAAATGTTCAATGATATCAGGCACATCTTATTTTGATGTACCTCTCGACCAGCCTTCAGCATCAGGATGTACGTATAGTCCTAATGACTGTTCTGTTGGAGATGTTGACGGTGATGGAACATATGAATTGTTTGTAAAGTGGGATCCTTCAACATCAAAAGACAATTCCCAGAAAGGTAATACCAATAATGTATACATAGACTGCTACAGACTTGATGGAACTAAGCTCTGGAGAATTGATCTGGGTGTGAATATACGTGCAGGTGCACACTATACTCAGTTTCTGGTTGCCGACTTTGACCTTGATGGTAAGGCAGAGCTTACCTGTAAGACAGCGGACGGAACTGTTGACGGAACAGGAAAGGTAATAGGTGATTCTTCTGCTGTGTACAGAAACTCAAGCGGATATATTCTTACCGGAAATGAATACTATACACTTTTCGACGGTGCCACAGGCGCAGCACTTGATACAGTAAACTATAATCCACCGAGGGGAACAGTAAGCTCATGGGGCGACAAGTACGGAAACAGAGTTGACAGATTTTTAGGAGCTGTCTGCTATCTTGACGGCGTGCATCCAAGTGCAGTTACAGTGAGAGGGTACTATACAAGGATGACAGCATGTGCATATGATGTTGTAGACAAGAAGCTTGTTCAGAGATGGTTTTTTGACAGTGGAAACTCATCTTCGGCTGCCGGATACGGAGACGGAAATCATAACTGTATGCCGGCAGATGTTGACGGAGACGGAAAACAGGAGCTTGTTCTGGGTGCCACATGCCTTGATGACAACGGTAAAGTATTATGGTGCCTTAATACCGGACATGGTGACGCAATGCATCTTGGTGACCTTCTGCCTGACAGAAAAGGACTTGAACTTTGGATCTGTCATGAGGAAAAGCCTTATGGTGTTTCACTGGTTGATGCATCAAACGGTAAAACAATATTTCACAAGGACGGAAGCGGAGATACAGGAAGATGCTGTGCTGACAATGTATGGTCCGGAAATGACGGAGCAGAGTTCTGGGGACTCAATAATGATGTTTTTGACGGTGCTGGAAATACGCTTTCATGCAGACGTCCTGCAATAAATTTTCTTTCATACTGGGATGGAGATCTGGAAAGAGAAATCCTTGACGGATACACTGATTCACCTGCAACTATTTCCAAGATGGGTGCAGACGGAAAACTTACAACTCTGCTCTCGACAGACGGATATTATACCTGCAACACTACTAAAGGGACACCTTGCCTTTCTGCTGATATATTCGGTGACTGGAGAGAGGAACTTGTGGTAAGAGCAAGCAACGGCAAGTCGGTCAGAATATACAGCACAACATATGATACAGACTACAGAATAACTACACTTATGCATGATATTCAGTATCGTACACAGGTTGCTGGTCAGAATACAGCATATAACCAGCCGCCTCATGCAAGTTTCTATCTTGGTTCCGAAAAGGGAGTACCTGCAAGAGAAACTGTTACAGTTCTCAACAGTACATCAGAACCAGTACAGAAACCAGCCGTAATATCTGAAGGAACATCATTTATGCTCAAAAATAAAAACAGCGGTATGTATATGACGGTTGAGGGTGAAAATGCTGTAAATGGTGCAAATATTTGTCAGACGGAAAAACCGGAAAGGGCATCCATATGGAAAGCCTGTGCTTCCGATGATGACGGATATTATTATCTCTATTCAGGTCTTAATAACTCATTTTGTCTTGATGTAACAGCTCATTCAGCTGATAACGGTACTAATATAGAACTCTATCAGTCAAATAAAAAAACTGCTCAGAAATTTATGTTCATGGAAAACGAAGATGGTTCATATACCATAAGAACTCATGTTTCCGGTGGTACATCATGTGTTGAGATTGTAAACGGTCTTATTACAGAAGGTGCAAATGTGCAGGAGTGGGAACTTAACGGTGCATCATGTCAGGACTGGTATCTTGAAAAGGCAACTGAACCGGGTGAAGTTATGGATACCTCAAAGGTATATAATTTACTTAATATGAACAGTAAACTATATATGGAAGTGGCAGGTGCCAAAAAGGAAAACGGTGCAAATGTTCAGCAATGGGGTGCAGATGCTCCTAATGACTGGAACAGCTGGATACTCACTTCAGCAGGAAACGGTTATTATTATATTTCTTCAAAAATGTCAGGCGGAAAAACATGGTATCTTACAGTGGCTGAAGGAAAATCAGCGGCAGGTATTAACGTATGTATTTCTGAAAAGGATGGTACAAGTTCACAGCTTTTCAAATTCGTAAAGAATACAGATGGTTCATATACGCTTATGACAAAAGCTTCAAAAGACGGATGTGTTCTTGAAATACAGGATGAAAACACACAAAGCGGCGGAAATGTAATACAGAATACATATTCAGGTTCATTGAATCAGAAATGGCTTCTTTCAGAAGTCGGAACATTAAATATTGCTGGTGATGTTGATCAGAATGGAATTGTAAATATATCAGATTTTATAACACTTCAGAGATATATGCTCGGAATATCAGATTTTACAGATGATGGATTTGGTGCAGCTGATATCAACAGTGATGGTAAGATAAGTATTCTTGATTATATTATGCTTAAGGAGATTCTTCTAATTGCATGATCTCAGGAATGATTCTGTAAATATTGGATTTTGGAAAAATTTTTAAATGGGCTGCATATGCAGCCCGGCACAAATACACCGGCTCAAATAAGGGTCGGTGTTTTGCTTGCAAAAATATCCCTAAACGTAATTGGTTGACTAAAACCTGATATTTACAGCAAAGTCACTTTTTAGCATGCACTTCAAAAAATAATCAATGATGATTTGATGAAGAACAATCCGGACGA
>JAUNJJ010000354.1 GCA_030533325.1 Oscillospiraceae bacterium | reverse complement strand
GGCATTATTACATAAAATGACATCTAAAAGATTTGTACTCTGTTCTTATTATACCATACAAATACACCGGATACAATAAAATTCACCTGCAAATAAGTGGATTTTGTTATTGGCAGGTGAACAGGTGTACTTTTTTAATAAATATTGAAACATAGACAAATTACCTCGGATTAACCTCCGACGATAATTATGGTAAATTATCGCGAAATCATTAGGCTGAAAGATTTGAGTTAGTGTAAAATATATCCAGAAGAACAAATGGTAACGGTACCTTAATCAGATATCGTAACCATTTTATTGTTAATATTCCTCGAATTTAAAATATTCTACTTTCCAGTCTATTTTATTAAGTTCTCCGACAGTATTAATGATATAGAACGACGCATCGGTATAACGACTGCCATTGATTGTTTTTCTGTCCATATCAATCCACAGTATTATTTCCTTAGTACTGTCTGCTGCAAGGTCAAAACCAGCCTGAAGTTTACTGTTATATAGTCTTACAGCAGTTAATTTTCCGGCATTCTGTCTTGCAGTAATGATTTCTTCAAGTCTTTCGTAAGAGAGGTCTTCATAGTGAAAATCAACATCATTATTATCAAACAATGAATAATGCATTTTACCATCCACGAATGTCCATCCTATTTTATTGAACAGCAAAATGATATCAAATATTTTATCTGAGTAATTACTGCAGTCGATTGTTAAAGTTGCCGTGACTGACATATTTATTCCTCTTTTCTATGATACTCAAACTCTGCAATAATAGCTGCATGGTCACTTGATGCAGCTATTGCTTCGTCATAGATGTACTGAACATTTTTTACTTTCAATTCTTTTCTGACAAATATAAAATCATATAGGCGTTCTGTTTTCTTTAGTCCGGCTTTATGGGATACTGTGAGTGGCTTGCCTTCGATGAATTCGGATTTATTATATTTTTCTGCAAATATATCACGCGCATTCTGGTTCTGCAGTTCTTCAAAAAACAGACGGGCTCCCGCGCCTTTATCACCCTGATTCCAGAACTTCATTTTGGAAATGTCATAGTGATCAGTTTCAGATTCATTGGCATCAAATGATACGATGTCCGGACTACCAGAAATTCCACGAAAAACGCATGAAACTGTTCCAAGAACACATTCGATTATTTAACTTGCGTAGTGCTTGAAAGGCACCAGACAGTCGGGAAGCTCTGTGTGAAGCCTGTGGCATTTGCTGCAGTAAATTCTGTTTATCTGTATCCATGTTTTATCGCCGCCTTCACGTTTCATCACTCTCTGCCGGCAGTCACGATGTTTCAAAACAAGCTTGTGTTCGTCAAAACTTTGGGCTGTTATAATCTCTTTTTCCTTTTCATTCGTTTTTGTCATTATAACAAGCAATTTCATGACAGTCAAGTAGAACAGTTTTGGGTCATTTCGAGGTGGCAAAAACACCTCTGGTTAAATTTTTTCATGAAATACCCGTTCCGCTACCCCACGCCTCTCCGACTTTCTCACCCATAACATGATATGCTCTGT
>JAUNJJ010000353.1 GCA_030533325.1 Oscillospiraceae bacterium | reverse complement strand
AAATTAGAAATTTCAAGAAGCAGTGTAAAATGGCTGATGATAGCACTCGCCAGAATAGCAGAAAGTGATATAGTAAGCCATATACACTAATATAGTTATTATACTACTTGAAGTATATAAAGTCAAGGCGAAACGACAAAAAACTTATAAAATTGGCATTTTTCACAACCGAATATGCCTTACACTCCCGTGGATGCAACACTTTTATGTGCTGGGATTAGATAGTTAAGTTATCATTTGTAAAATTGCATTCAAAATATACGTTTGGTATTTTATAGAACAAAAGTTGCAAAGGAGAGAGGGATATGCTGCAAATCAAAGAAACAATCACACAGCGTAAGGACGGGCGCTATATGGGACGTTTTATTATCGACTATGAATCAAACGGAAAGCCTGTATATCAGTATGTTTACGGTAAGACTTATGATGAAGCCGAGCAGAAGCTCCGCATTGCCCGTGATATTGAAAGTCAGTACCTTTCAGGACGGCATATCACTGTCCAGAAAGTCTATACGGAGTGGCTCAACGCTATCGTGAACCGTGTTAAGGAGTCCACCTACGCCAACTATACGATGAAATTTGAAAAGCATATCCTTCCTGTTTTCGGGGATATGCTCTGTACTGCTGTAAATTCAGCTAAAATCAATGCTTTCATCAGGGATAAAATGGACAGCGGACTGTCCGCAGGGTATGTTCGTGACTTAATGACCGTATTCAAGGCACTTCTGACCTATGCGCAGGAGGAATACGGTTTCAAGCTGTCACTCAAGAACGTATCTCTCCCGAAAGCAGAAAAGAAAAAGCCCCACAAAATGGACGATGAACAGCAGAAGAAGCTGGTAGGCTTCATTAAATCTCACATCGACCTGACTGGTCTTGGAGTGCTGTTATCGCTTTTCATGGGACTTCGTATCGGTGAGCTTTGCGGCTTAAAATGGGGAGATATTGATATTACGCACAAGATTCTTCGTGTAAACCGTACTGTTCAGCGTATCTGCAAGCAGAACGGCAGCCATAAGACCATGCTTGTCATTACAGAGCCGAAAAGCTCCAATTCCAAGCGTTCAATCGCCATTCCCGATTTCCTTATCCCATATCTGCTGCGTTTTAAGGGTAACGATGAGGATTATGTTCTCTCTGGCTCTGAAATACTCATCGAACCGAGAACAATGCAGTACCGATACAAAAAACTCCTTGAAGCTGCCGCAGTCGATAACTGTAATTATCACCAGCTCCGCCATTCGTTCGCCACAAATTGTATCGAGAACGGTTATGATGCTAAAACGCTGTCTATTGTTCTCGGACACAGTACGATCTCGCTCACGCTTGACAGGTACGTTCACCCGAACCGACAATATGAACGCAGAATGATGAACAGTCTTTCCGCGCGAATGTAGTGTCATTCTGTGTCAGAAACAGCATCTTGACAACTGAATAATACGCAGATACGGCGTTTTGGAAGATTGTTTTGAAATTTCTAATTTTGCGAAATTTATGATTGCCGTTTCCGCGCCAGCGTTACG
>JAUNJJ010000352.1 GCA_030533325.1 Oscillospiraceae bacterium | reverse complement strand
TTCAGTTGACACCTATATCAAGTCAAGTCTTGTATTACATCAAGTTACTTGATTTCTTGGTGATGTTTATTTTAATATTTAAAAACAAAATAAAGAATACATTTTCAACATCAAAGATTCTCTTTATCATATATGCAACAATCTTGTTATCGGGATTGATACACGGGGAACCCAAATTGACATTTGATGAGTTGCTTATCAGTTTGTTAATGTGTATGATTTCGGATTATTGGCTGCGTGTTCGTCCAGACCAGTACATCTCTATGATGAAGTTTGTTTTAACTGTTATGGTTGTTATTAATTTCATATGTATCATTGTTTTTCCAGAAGGAATGTACACAACATCACATTATTCGAACAACTGGTTTCTGGGACACAAAAATTCGCATTTGGCATACATGATGGCTGGTATCGCGTTTAGAAATTATTCTTCGTTTCGTGATAAGAATAAATTGCGTATTACCGATATAGTTTTTATGCTAATAGCTTGTTTATCCTCCTATTTAGTGGATTCGATGTCGTCGTTCTTGCTTCTTTTGCTGTATACGATACTGATCATAAGGTACTTTTTTAAACGCCGAGTTCGTCTCTTGGATAAGATGAACTCGAGGATAAATTTCACATCGTTGTTTGTTTTTGCGATAGTGTTAAATATCCTGTGTATTTTTGTTGGTACTGCATTTCTTGAGGATAATCAGATCTTATTAATGCTTGGTAGAGATAGTAATTTTACTGGGCGGATTAAGATTTGGTCAGCAGCAGTAGAGGTTATCTCCAGATCTCCGCTGATCGGTTACGGGGTGATAAATTCGGATGTTTGGATTCAGTCAACAGGTATTTTTAATGGAACACACGCACATAACTACTTTTTGAACATTTTTGTTATGGGTGGTCTGATTTGTTTCATAGAGCATCTGGTTTTATATTACAAAACTAGATGTTTGATGAAAGAGAATATACAGACCTATTCTATAGGTGTACTGATAGGATTGTATTTTATTATCGGTCTGACAAATATTAATTTCTTTAGTGGGCTCTTTAACTGTTTATTTATTTTTGCAGAATACTGTTCATTGGCGAGCAGTCAAAGTAATAAAAGAACCGTTGTAAAATGAAATGAATGGTACAATTATGTTATATGATTTACTAAGAGGTTGAGATTAATGAAAGTTTTGGAATTGTTCAAAATGAGAGCAAGAGCCGTTTATTATCGAATAGCAAAAAGACAGGATCAGATGATTTCTGTAAAAGCGAGAATAGGAAGCAGAGTTGAACTTGAAGGGAGAAATTCTATCGGCAAGTATTCAGTTCTTTCACATTCTAAGATTGGCTATGGAACATACATCGGTGATCGGTCTGCTCTGATGGGATGCAAGGTTGGGAAGTTTTGTAGTATTGCACCAGATGTGAAACGGATATCGGGTACGCATCCGATATCGTTTGCATCAACTCATCCGGCTTTTTATAGTCCTAATCATCCTAGCGGACTACATTTTGTCAAAGAACAGAAGTTTGAAGAATATGTCTATGCGGATAA
>JAUNJJ010000132.1 GCA_030533325.1 Oscillospiraceae bacterium | reverse complement strand
TTTCTTTCTTCTGGATAGTGTGATAAAAGGGTAAAATATTACCATGGGATTAGCTGTTGACAGTGTTATAAAAATATGTTATAGATTCAGATATATTACCGCAGAAGGAGACGGGCCAATGCCGGAAATATCCATTATCATTCCTGTGTACAACAATGAAAAATATATTGAAAAATGCGTACGTTCTGTTATGAACCAGACATATTCAGACCTGGAGATTCTTGTGATAAATGATGGCAGCACAGACGGAAGTAAAAAAATCCTGGAAAAACTGGCAGTGGAGGATCAGAGAATACGCTTATTTTCCCAGAAAAACGGCGGAGTGGCCTCTGCCAGAAACTGCGGTCTGGATCATGCGGAAGGGACATATCTTACTTTCGTGGACGGGGATGACTATATCAGCAGTACGTACATTGAATCACTCTATCAGAAAGCTTCCCAGGAAAAATTTCAGATGGTTATCTGCGGCCTGACAATGGTGGATGAGGGAGGAAAAGAGATAAAAAAAATCAGTCCGGCAGAATACATTCCTTTTGTACATGAGGAATGGGCTTTTCGCATATCTGCCGTGTGCTCCCACTTTTACCAAAGAAATATTTGGGAGAAACATAACATAAGATTCCAGCCTGGGGAAAGGGGCGAAGATATGCCGATTTCCTTGTTTTTTAGCACCGTATGTGATAGAATAGCAACGATATCTGATACGGGCTATTTTTATGTCCAACATCAGGAATCTGCAATCCATAATTTCAGAGGATTGCAAAATTATGCCCTTCCTTATCGGGCATTAGAAGATACAATAAAAAAAATTCAGACGGTAGGAGTTGCCAACAGCCCTGAGTTTTATGAGCTGTTTGTCCTGCGCATTTTGGCTACCTGTTTTTTTGATCTGGGACTAGGTGCGTCATGGGAAAAACTGCGGCAGCTTGCTGACTATATTGTATATATTTTGACTGCTTATTTTCCGAAATATTACAAAAATAAAAAAGCAAGGATGAGCGCTAGGCTGGATATTCCCTTTGTACAAAAGGCGGCTGTAAAAGTGCTCATCCTTCTGACTAGGACGCGGCTGATCTATCCGACAGCCAGAATCATGAGTTGCCGGGAAAAAGGAGCTGACGTTCCATGAACATGAAAGAGATTGACACCCAAAAAGGAGCCAGACAAGATATGGAAATCGTAAGCTTTGTCATACTCCATTATAAAGATCGGGAGACGACAGACGCCTGTGTCCGCTCGATATTGAGCTTGGAGGAGCAGGAGAGAATCCGCATTGTCATTGTGGACAATGACGTGGGAGAAAATGAAGAGATCCGGGAGCAGCTGTCAAGGGCCTACCGCCAAAACCCCCGTATCAAGGTTCTTCCCATTTATGAAGGGGGCGGCTTTTCCTTTGCCAACAATCAAGGATACCGCTTTGCAAAGGAAGAACAAAAGGCATCCTTTATCCTTGTTCTGAACAATGACATTCAATTTATACAGCCGGACTTCCTGAAAAGATTGGATGCAAGCATAAAAGCGAATCCCTGCCATGTTTTAGGGCCGGACATCCTTTGCCAAAGTACAGGAGAACATCAAAATCCAATGGATAACCGGTTACGGACAGAAAAAGAGGCCAGGTTTACGATCCGTATGAATCGCCTGGCCCTAAAAGCGTATCCGGTTTTGTACCCTCTGCTCTACTGGAACTTGAAGCGAGAGGAAAAAAAACGTCTGGAACAAAGACAAAGCCAGGAGACTTACTATCAGACAGTACAAAGAGACGTCGTCCCTTTTGGCGCCTGCCTGATTTTTACCCCTGAATTTGTCTCTAAAGAAGAGAAGGCCTTTGCCCCGGAGACGCCCTTTTTCTATGAAGAGTACCTCCTGGCAGGCAGATGTAAAGATAAAAAGTACCGTATTGTTTACGACCCTTCGTTAAAAGCTCTTCACGAAAATGGAAAAGCTACCTCAAAAACATATGCCAGCGAAAAGAAGCGGATACGGTTTATGATGGAGAGAACGGCGGAGGCGGCGGAGATTTATTTGGAAACAGGTATTATGCATTGTGAATGAGGATGTAAGATGGATGATAAAGTATCGATTATAGTAAGGACATGTGGACGACCTTATATTTTGCAGAAAGCATTAAACAGTATACAAGCGCAAACATACAAAAATATTGAGATCATAGTTGTAGAAGACGGCAAGGCAACTGCAAGAGAAATGATAGAGTGTAATTATAAAAATTGCGATATTCATTATTTTTCTACAAATGAGAAAAAAGGAAGAGCCATTGCCGGTAATTTAGCTTTGGAGAAAGCCAGCGGCACTTTTTTTAATTTTTTGGATGATGATGATATATTATATCCTAAGCATGTGGAACTGTTACTAAAAGCAATAGATGAAAGTAAAGCGTTAGCTGCATATGGTATAGCAGACGAGAGCCAGATTAAGGTTATTTCAGAAAAGCCATACTGTTTTAAAGAAAAGCGAGTTATTCAGAGGTATAAGCAACCCTATAATAGATTACTTTTATATAGCTTTAATTATATTCCAATTCAAAGTATTTTGTTTAGCCGCATATTTTATGACAAGCTAGGAGGATTTGACGAAAACCTAGATTACCTTGAGGATTGGGATATTTGGGTGAGATATTCGACTATGAGTGATTTTTTATATGTTCCCTGTATTACGTCAAAGTATTTTATCCCGCATAAGAGAAAACAGAAGACAGAAAGAAGTGCGGAATTAGATCATACATTGAAAAGGGTAAAAAAGAAGTTTGAACAATATCAAATGATAACAACAGTGGATAAAATCCATAGAGAAATGGATTATGTAATAAATGTATATAATCAAAAAAATTTTTATTATTATTTAAAACAGATTTGGAATTTTATGGTTTACGGAGATCGATAAATGTTGGAGGGTAGTATGGCTAAGATTAAAGAAGAAATAGATATTCCATTTTTAATGCAATTTTCAATAGATGACTTTAAAAATAAATATGCAGGATCATTCATGGGGGTAACATGGGCGTTTATTCAACCGCTGATGACAATCATTATTTACTGGTTTATTTTTCAAATTGGATTTAAATCACAGCCTGTAGATAACTATCCATTTATACTATGGTTGGTATCTGGGCTGGTATCTTGGTTTTTTATTAGTGAGTGTATAACGGGAGTTACATCGAGTTTGGTAGAATATAGTTATTTAGTAAAAAAAGTTGTTTTTAACATCAACCTTCTTCCTTTAGTGAGAGTGCTTTCTTGTTTACTAGTTCAGATATTTCTTGTTGTTGTTACAGTAGTGCTTTTTGCGATATTTGGGTATTTTCCGGATACTTATTATCTGCAGCTGCCTTATTATATGGTTTATATGGTGGTATTTATGCTGGGAATTGGATATTGTACAGCAGCATTGTATCCTTTTTTTAAAGATCTTCTTCAAATTGTCAACATTGCAATGCAATTTATCTTTTGGTTGACACCGATTGTGTGGGATTTCGAAATTATGCCAAAAGCGGTAAGAAAAATTTTGGTTTTTAATCCTTTTTACTATATTGTCTCTGGATATAGAAATATATTTGTTTATAAAGAGTTTTTTTGGAATGACTGGAAAATGGGAATATATTACTGGATAGTAGCATTATTAATGCTTGTTATGGGAAGAAAAATATTTAAAAAAATGAAAATTCATTTTGCTGATGTACTGTAATAGATAAAGAGGGATCATATATGAGTGAAACAATGATTAGAATTAGAGAGCTGAAAAAGGCATACAGGTTATACGACAGTCCAAAAGACCGGGTTAAAGAGGCTTTTAGTATAACTGGGAAGAAATATAGCCGAGAATTTTTAGCTCTTAATGGGATTGAGATAGATGTAAAAAAAGGAGAAACCGTTGGCATTATAGGCACAAACGGGGCTGGAAAGTCAACTTTGCTCAAAATTATAACAGGCGTGTTAGCGCCTACATCAGGTGAAGTTGAAATAAATGGTAAAATAGCAGCATTGTTAGAGCTTGGTGCAGGATTTAACCAGGAGTATACTGGAATGCAAAATATCTATTTGAACGGCAGAATTATGGGATACAATAAGGTTCAAATGAATAGAAAGATTGATGATATTGTAAAGTTTGCAGATATAGGAGACTTTATAAATCAACCAGTAAAGACATATTCCAGTGGAATGTTTGCGAGGTTAGCGTTTGCAGTTTCAATAAATGTGGAACCAGATATTTTGATTGTAGACGAGGCGCTAAGCGTTGGCGACTTGTTCTTTCAGAATAAATGTTTTAAAAAGTTCGAAGAACTAAAGAAAAAAGGCGTTACGATTTTATTTGTATCCCATGATATTGCCAGTGTAAGGCAAATGTGTGCAAGAGTATTATGGATTGATCAAGGGATACAGAAAAAGTTTGACCAATGCGATCTTGTTTGTGACATGTATATGGATGAGAAGCGAAAGGCTATGAATGAAGGAGTTTGCATTCAAACACAAGATACAAGCAAAATGGAAGCAAATATACAGAAAGGGGTATGCTCATTTCCAAGTTTAAAGGTCAAGAGCAGTAAGCTTACGTCTGAAAAAATTAAATTTTTGAGTTGCTTTATTACTGATGATAATGGAAATATTACAACGCAGTTAAATGTAGAGAATAATTATAAAGTTCACATAGTGATTGAATTTTATGAGAATTTAGATAACTTAATTGCAGGTTTCGTATTCGAAAACAATAAAGGGTTGCCAATTTATGATATTAATAATTATATAAATCAAAAGCAAACTTGGCGTGGTGTGAAAGGTGAAATTTCAGAAATAGTATTTGAATTTAAATTACCGCGAATTATGCGAGGGGAATATATCGTGAGCGCTGCGTTGGCGCAAGGAACGCAAGAAAAGCATATTATGTTGACATGGCTGCATGGGGTTATAGAGGCAACAGTATATAATGAAGGATACAATTCATCGTATATTGAAATACCAAGCGATATATATATTAATCAATTTAAAAGAGAAAATGTAAAAATATTGGGAGGTGAAGTTTTTGGAACTGAGTTATAATGGCGAAAGATTTATACCTGATGAATGCAACGGTGAGATGAGGGCAGAGCATTATCAAAGATATTATTTAGTAAAACAGTTATCGAGAGGAAAAAAAATATTAGATGCAGCTTGTGGCGAAGGCTATGGGAGCAGTTTACTTTCGGCGGTAGCAGAAGAGGTAGTTGGATTAGATATTGATAAAGACGCAATCTGCTGTGCGAAGAAAAAATATGAAAAGAATAATTTATCGTTCAGAGTAGGCAGTATAGAGAATCTTCCATTTGAAAATAAATGCTTTGACATTGTCGTTTCTTTTGAAACGATTGAACATGTGGGCGAAAAGATACAAAAAAAATTTTTAGATGAGATTTTAAGAGTTTTAAAAGATGATGGTGTGCTTATTATGTCGACACCAAATAAAAGGATATATACGGATTTGGTTCATGCGGAAAATAAATATCATATAAAAGAATTTTATAGCGATGAATATATCACATTTTTACGCCATTATTTCAAAAATATAGAATGTATATGCCAGTATCCATATACTGGATATTTTATGTCATGGAAAGGTGAAAAGTTTCAAAATATAAGAAAGATTCCGTGCACTAGCATGGATGATAGTCGGTATATTATTGCTATTTGTTCAAATGTAAAGAATGAGTATAGTTTTGATACAGAAAAAATAGCAGTATTTGATAATAGTATGTATTATCATTTATATAAGATGGTTCATAAACAGGAGCAACAGCTTATCCAGATAAAACAAGAGGCAGAAGATTTTGGGAAAAGAAAAGAAGAAGATATTATAAAACAAAAAAAGTATATTTTTCATTTGGAGAAAGATAATAAACAACAAAGAGAATATATAAAAAAATTAGAAAAAGAAGATGAACTTAAAAAACAGAAAGAATATATTTTACATTTGGAAAAAGACAATAGGATACAGAGAGAATATATTGAAAAAACAGAAAAGGATTTACAGAAGCAGAGAGAATATATTATTCATCTAGAAAGCGATATTGAACAGCAGAAAAAATACATTATCCATATGGAGGAAGAGAGAGGAGAACAACAGAAATACAGTATTCATATGGAAAGAGATATAGGAGAATTAAAAGAGTATGTTAATCATTTGGAAAGAGACATTTCTGAGCTGAAAAGACAAATCGAAAAACAAAATAATTAATATTGATGTGGAATTCAAAATAACTCCAGAAAAGCATAGATGAAAGAGAGAAGAATATGGATTTAATTTATGTTGCGTATAATTCGCAAAAATGGATAAAAAGATGCTTTACTTCAGTAATAGATTCGAACTATCAATTGAAGGATGTTCATATATACGTTGTGGACAATGCATCGATAGATAATACCGTTCAAGAACTGAATAAGTTAAAGCCGCAGATGGAAAAAAAAGTGGGAAGTTTCAATATTATAGAATCAAAGCAGAATTTAGGCTTTGGAAGAGGGAATAACCTTGGATTTTCTAAGGGAAATTCAGATATAGTATGTTTTTTTAATATTGACACAGAACTTATGCCAGATACACTTTTAGAATTAGAAAAATCTGTGGAAGACTCTAGTACAGATGTAGCTATGTGGGAGTTGCGCCAATTTCCTTATGAGCACCCAAAGCTCTATGATGCACTTACACTGGAATGCTTATGGAGCAGTGGTGCAGCTTTTGCGATGCGAAGAGATATATACCAAAAGATGGGAGGTTTTGATGAAAGAATTTTTATGTATGCGGAAGACGTTGACTTAAGTTGGCGTTTGAGATCATTTGGATATAAAATTAAATATGCACCTAAGGCAGTTATTATGCATTACTCGTACGAAGAGGCTGGTGTGGTAAAGCCGAATCAACACGTATTTGGCGTTATAAATAATCTTATGCTTCGATATCGATTTGGAAGCTGGAAAGACATATGGAAAGGTCATACACAGTTTTGGGGTCTTATGGCGATTCCGAGTGCATTTCCGAATTCAAAAAAATTATTGATGAGACAATACATAAAACATTTCGGGAATATTAGGCATTTCATGGATCCGAAAGCACATGGTAAGTGTAAAGATTTTGCACCACTTTTTTTAGGATGGGATTATTCTGGAAATCGAGATGGAGGATATTATGTCAATGAATTTCCAGAAGAAAATCCGAAGGTATCTATTATTGTCAGAACATGTGGACGTCCGTCAGTGTTAAGAGAAACCTTGGTTAGTTTGCGAAATCAAACATATGATAATTTAGAGATTGTCATTGTTGAAGATGGTGAGAACTGCGCAGGCAAAATGGTAAATGATGAGTTTGGAGATATGAATATCGTTTACTTTGCCACAGGAGAAAAAGTTGGCAGATCAAAAGCTGGAAATCTTGCAATGGAAAGAGCAACTGGAAAGTATTTGAATTTTTTGGATGATGACGACCTTTTTTATCCAGATCACGTAGAAGTGTTGGTTACCCAACTTGTAAAAGGTGAGAATAGAGCTGCCTATTCTTTTGCTTTCGAGACACCGATTGAAATTTATAGTAAGGAACCATATGAATATTCGGTAAAAAACTATCTGGGGATACACAAACAAGAATTTGATAAAATTATGCTCTGCCATCACAATTACATTCCAATACAGGCAATTATGTTTGAAAAATCATTGTTTGACGAATTTGGTGGATTAGATGAAAGTCTTGATGCTTTAGAAGATTGGGATTTATGGGTACGGTATTCACTGCATACAGATTTTACATGCGTTAAAAAGACTACTTCTATTTATAGGGTTCCACACAACAAAGCGATCAATACAGAGAGGCAAAAGGCACTCGATGAGGCGCTTGTAATTGTGAGAAAGAAACATAAGAGCTATGTACAAAAAGTCAGTGTTTATGATATTGCAAAAATGTTTAATAACAGGGGAATCTAGGAGAAAACAATTTTTGAAAATAAAAAATTGCTAGACGGAAAAATTCGGAATCGAAAGGCAACGTATGTATTAGAGAGCGGAGAATGGAGTTTGTGATCTTTAAGAGTGATCTAGCTGCTCTTTCTTAAAAATAATGTAAACGATCATCTGGATAACGTCAGAATAAGAGGTTTCTTGAAAATCACCAAAAGAAACCTTTTATTGTGTCTGCGACTAATTTTCATATGTGAATTAGTCACAGAAAATATTGCTTTATTATATGTGATGGGGTAGCGCGTTTATGTTAGACTGTAAATATATTGAAAGTACATTTGTACACGAAGTATGTCGGAAAAAATATTTAAATATATTTAGCAGATTTGTAATGAAGGCTTTTAGTTTATATAATACAGTACCTGTTTGTTTTGACTTTTTGTATAGATAAGGTAGAATATAGTATAAACAATATGAGCTTTTTAGGGGGGATAAGAAAAGTGTTCAAAAATAAAATCCATGTTTTACGAAGCAATATCTCCTCGTTCTAATTAATATCAGCATTAATATTTTATGAGGTTAAGATTGAAAATGAGAAGTAGAGGGTATCCATTACCTTAAGCACACGACAAATAAGCCATCTTTCGGT
>JAUNJJ010000351.1 GCA_030533325.1 Oscillospiraceae bacterium | reverse complement strand
TGGGCACTCAAAAAGCATTTGCCTATGCTTTTTGAATCCTTTATCCATGCTTTAGTTTAAATTTAAGGTATACGGATTTTCTTTTGTTCCGTCTCCTCCATTTATTAGCAAACTAGCCTTTAGATTGATACTAGGGCGCAAAGCGTCAGTGCCGGCGCCGCTGCCGATGTCGAAGTCACCACCCGACCCACCAACGTACCACTCGCCCGCAACCGAACCACCATAGCGGCCCGGAGACGAAAGCCACCAACTAGAAGTTATAGATGAATTATATAAATAATATGTTTTATTTATTTGACTAGATTTATAAGCACCAGCATAGGATATTTCATCTGCAGATAGTAGTCCTATTGGATATTTTAAATTTCCATTTGTTTTATTTCCATTAGGTAAAGTTGTAACGTTCACCGTGAATCTTGAATATGTATTATTTGCACTTACTGCACACTTAAATGTTGGTTTTGATGTTGTAATACTTGTTGTTCCTGTACTATACATCAATCTTTCTGAGGATGCGTAATATGTTTTATTTGTTCCATAACCTAATTGAGTTGTAACTCCACCTATTCCATTTGATGCCAAAGTTTTATCATTACAAAATAATGTATCCGCTAAATAATCTGCATAATTAGTTTTTAGATTATCTTCATACCACTTATCTACTTTTTGTTTTATTGTACTATCATTAATATTCTTGTGTGTTGCTTCATATGTTGTACTTCCTGCGGTTCCATACATGTATCCTACATATGCATTATCATTATAATTAGAATTAAACGCTGATTTTATTACAGTTCCACTTGAATTTTTTGCAACATCATCCAATATTAATCTAACAGAACCATCTCCGTTAATTCTAACTATTCTCCAAGTCTTATTTGCAAAAGATACATAATTATCTAATACGTTTCCTCTATAATAATAACTTGTTCCATAATCATCTGGTGCTGTATTTAATACTCTTTCATTTTCTCCTGAAATTGATGTAAATGTTGTTACTTCACTTCCAAGTTTTGTAGATCCTGTACCTAACATTGCATTATCAATTATTGTTTTCTTTAATGTACCAATATCATTTTTATATGGATTATTTACAGTTAACGCTGTTGTATCTACTATATTTACTTTTGCATTAAATGTTTTATTCATATCAACACTTTGGTCTACATTCATTTCTTTATATGTTACTGTTAATTTATAAGCATGTGTATGTGTTGTATCTATTGTATTTGTTGTCATTATTGACATTGTACTTGTACTTGGAAATTGTTTTTCTGTACTTACACCATTACAAGTTCCATCTACTGTTCCTGTTATAGTTCCGTTACTCGCTAAACTAAAACCTTCTTTTAGATAAGATGTACATGTTAATGTATATACTAAATCTTCTTGTCTAGTTAATGCATTAACAATATCTTCTAATGCTGCTCCATATGTTACACTACTATTACCTTTATTAGTTGCTGTAAATATTTTTTCTACAGAATATCCTGGCTCTGCATTACTAATCCCTTGTACTACATTTGTATTTTCTCCATAC
>JAUNJJ010000350.1 GCA_030533325.1 Oscillospiraceae bacterium | reverse complement strand
CCACCTACAACTCCAAGAATTTTACAATCTCGAACTATTATTGGATCCATTGTACTGTTTTCTGGTTGTAATCTTATGTGGTCACTTTCTTTATAGAAAGTTTTGACTGTTGCTTCATCTTCTATTAATGCAACTACTATTTCTCCATTTCTTGCAGAATTTTGTCTTTTAACTAATATATAATCTCCATCTAAAATTCCTGCTTCTATCATACTCTCTCCACGTACTGTAAGCATAAAACTTTCACTATTTCCCACAAAGTCGATTGGAATAGGAAATGTATCTGTAACATTTTCTACTGCAAGTATTGGAGCACCTGCTGTAATTTTACCTATTACTGGTACATCTACTAATTCTTTTCCGTTATATACAGGTTTTGGAGAAGATTTTTCGCTATCAGCAAGTCCACCTTTTAATACTTTTAAAGTTCTTCCCTTTTGATCCTCTTTTTTTATATAACCTTTTTGTGTTAATTTTGCTATATATCCATGTACTGTAGCTGTTGAACTTAACCCTACTGCTTTACCAATTTCTCTTACTGATGGTGGATATCCTTTATCTTTTATCTGTTTTTCTATAAATTTAAGTATTGCTCTTTCTCTTTTATTTAAGTCTGTCATTTCGTCTATTTTCAATACAATCACTCCCGAAAATATATTTGCCTATATATTATCACACAAACGAACAGTTGTCAAACAAAAGTTTTGTTTTTTTACATAAAAAAATGGAATAGTATTAATCATACCATTCCATTTCCCAATCTATAAATTTTACAGTGTCTCCTTCTTTTACTCCCATTTCTTTTAGTTTATCTTCTACGCCTAAAAATCTAATGCTTTTTTGGAAATAATATAATGATTCATTATCTTCTAAATTAGCTCTACTCATTATCTTTTCGATTGCAGGTCCGTCTACTATATACATTCCATCTTCTTTTCTTATATCAAAGCCTTCTGTTTCTTCTTTTAATGTATATACTTTCTTTTCTTCTACTTCTTCTAGTTCTTCTTTTGGAAGTGTTTTTAGAATTTTTGATACATGAGCAAATAATTCTTTTAAACCTTCTCCTGTTACAGCAGATATTTTAAATATTTCTATATTGTTTTGTTTTGCTAGTTTTTCTAATTCTTTGTATAATTCTTCGTCTTGTATAACATCAGCTTTATTTGCAACAATTATTTGCTTTCTCTCACTTAATTTCTCACTATATTTCTTTAACTCTTTATTTATAGTTTTAAAATCTTCTACAGGGTTTCTTCCTTCTGAGCCGGAAGCATCTATAACATGAAGTAATAGTCTTGTCCTTTCTATATGTCTTAAAAATCTAAGTCCAAGTCCTATTCCTTCGCTTGCTCCTTCTATTATTCCTGGAATATCTGCAATTACAAAACTATCGCCAAATTCTGTTTTTACAACTCCTAAATTGGGTTCCAATGTTGTAAAATGATATTCAGCAATTTTAGGTCTTGCAGATGTAACTCTTGATAGAATTGTTGATTTTCCAACGCTTGGAAATCCTATCAATCCTACATCTGCTAAAAG
>JAUNJJ010000349.1 GCA_030533325.1 Oscillospiraceae bacterium | reverse complement strand
TTTATTATTATATCACGTCAAAATCAGTTTGTCAACACTTTTTTTGAATTTTTTTAAATTTTTTTCGAAAACCTTTTCAGACAAAGAATAACAGACAAAAAAGAGCTGAAACTCAGCTCTCTTCTTCTGTCTCATTTTTTTCATCACCGGTTTCCTGTACTACTGCTTTTATTCTGGATATCCAGTTGTCTTCAACAACCATTACTGTGAATTCCACATCATCATATTTAACTGTCGGAGATTCCGACTCAGTAGGAATTCTTCCAAGCAAATCAACTATCATTGCGTTCATGGTATCATATTCGCGAGACTCAGGTATTCTGGCATGAAGTACCGGAAGAACATCCTCAGGGTCAGCGGCACCGGATATTATATATGAGTTTTCAGAAATTTTTGTTATTTCCTGTTCCTCCTCATCATATTCATCCTGAATATTTCCTACAATCTCCTCAAGAATATCTTCCATAGTTACTATCCCAGCCGTTCCGCCGTATTCGTCCACAAGAACAGCCATCTGAACCTTCTTCTTGGTCATTATCTCAAAAACTTCATTGCATTTGTTGGAAGCCGGTATGTAGAGAGCTTCTCTCATAAAATCAGTTATCACAAAATCATCAGGATTTTCGCATCCAACAAGGCAGAGAAAATCTTTCACATATATAATCCCGACTATCTTGTCTACTGAGCCATCATATACAGGCATCCTTGAAAAGCCCTTGTTAATAGCAAGATAGATTATATCTCTTATCCTGTCATTAATATCAAGGCCGACAACATCAGTTCTGTGTGTCATAATTTCCGAAACCTTAACATCGCTGAACTCAAAGATATTGTTTATCATTTCTTTCTGACTTTCTTCTATAACGCCGGTTTCATTTCCGGCATCTACCATCATGAGAATTTCTTCCTCAGTAACAACATCCATCTTATCACTCGATGAAAGTCCGAATATTCTGCAGAAAACATACGAAATTGAATTTATCAGAAAAACCATCGGGCTCAGGATAATCACAAGAGCCTTTATAAACGGAAACGCACTGAGTGCAGCTTTTTCAGAAACATTCTTTTCGGCTATTCTTTTCGGAATAACATCAGCGGCAACTGAAACCAGAACCGTACCAGCTACAGCAGACACAGCCTGCCATAAGTTCCCGTATGCTGTTTCCGGCAGGAACGCATTCAGCGTACACACCGCAAGTGTTCCTATGCATATCCCGGAAAAAATCCTGTGAACAGAAAATGTATTGAGCATCGCCGCAGGCATAGCAAGAAAATCTCTCAGTTTTTTGTATTTTTCATTTTCTTCTGCAAGTTCCTTTATTTTTGCATCATTAACCTCAACTATAATGTATTCAAGTGAAGTAAAAAACGCTCTGATAATTATCAGCACAATAAACAATATCAATAGTTGACTCCCGTCGGGTGACATATATTTCTCCTTTCAATAACAAAAAAAGGTCTGAAACAGACCTTTGGAATAATTATATAAAAAATAAAGCGGATTACGAGGCTCGAACTCGCTACCTCCACCTTGGCAAGGTGGCGCTCT
>JAUNJJ010000131.1 GCA_030533325.1 Oscillospiraceae bacterium | reverse complement strand
CAAGCATCAATGAATAAAACAAGAGCAGTACCGCAATTAAGCGATACTGCTCTGTTTATACATTAGCCACCGTTTAGTCAATAACCGTTAGTATTTTGGAATACTTCTGTATGGTCATCGCCTTAATGTTGTCCGCCTTTGTTTTGGTAAAATATATATAGTGAACGTCAAAATAAATTTGACTTTCACTATAATTATTTTATTTATATTGCCTTGCACATCCGATGACTGCGTCATCTCCGTGCAGATCGGCTAATAGTAAACGCAATTTATTTATTGCGTTTACTATATGTATCTTTATATCGTTTTTCCTATGATTTTAGTCTTCTTTTTTTCTTCTTCCGGTGATATCAGATTTTGCTATGGCAAATATACCGGCAAATGTCAGAAGTGTCGCACCGGATACTTTTATAAGAGAAGCGAGGGAGTTGTTGCCGGTCTGTGGGAGACTGCCTCCGGTATTACTGCTTACTGCGGAGTCTGAAGTTGTTTCAGCTGATGTAATTGCAGCAGTTCCTGAGGTATCTGCTGTAGTTTCTGAATTAGCTGTAGTGATTTCTGAAGTTACGGTGGTACTTTCAGAAACTGCAGTTGTGGTTTCAGTTGATACAGGGGAAGAAGTCTCTGCCTGAGATGATGTAGTTTCCGGAGCTGAATCAGACACTGCTGTTGTAACAGTTGTTTCTGTTACTTCGGGTGTTTCTCCGAAATGAATTACAGCCCCCGTAAGATTTTCGTTACCGTCGTCAATTGTTATTTCGTTCCATTTTTCTTCGCTGCCTGCATAATAAACATCTGTCAGTTTACTGTTTCTGTAAAACGCCATCACTCCAATGTTTTTTACGCTTTCTGGAATTGTAACAGTGGAAATATTCTCGCAGATTCCAAATGTCCACATTCCAATGTCTGTTACACCCTCAGGAATAGTGATACCGGTAAGTCCGAGGCAGTGAGTAAATGCACTTTCTCCAATTTTTTTCAGGCTGTCAGGTAAAGTAACAGATATAAGTTTTTCACAGTCTGAAAAAGCATCTGATGCGATTTTTTCCACACCGTCCGGCACCACGTATTCACCGCTTTTTTGGCCGGGATAACCAATTAATTCGGTCATATCCTTAGTGAACAGGACACCGTCAACGCTTGTATAGTATGCATTGTTATCAGATACTTTGAAATCAGATAGATTGTTGCATCGTGAAAATGCGCTCTGTCCGATGTTTGTAACACTGTCCGGAATAAAGATTTCTGTAAGGATACTGGACTCAAATGAATTATTTTCAATAGTAGTTACGCTGTCCGGAATGCTGTATGTTCCTTCTTTGTTACAAAGACATAAGAGCAGCCTGGTTTTATCCTTGCTGAAAAGAATTTCGTCTTCAAAGCAGAATGCAGGATTGTTGTCTGACACAATGATATTACTAAGACTTGTACAGCTGTTAAAAGCATTGTCTTCAATGATTTCAACACTGTCAGGAATATTAATGCTGGTTAGATTATTGCAGAATGCAAATGCATATTCTTTTATTACTTTCACACTGTCCGGAATGGTAACGGAGGTAATATCATCACAGTCCCAGAAAGCACTTGCTGCAATGGTTGTTACACCGTCAGGAATTATAACATCTCCGGTGGCTGCTGCATAAATTACAGTTCCGTTTATGACAACAACAGGATTTTCCTGTAATTTTTCTTCTAACCATGGTGTAGATGAAAACATTGAACCTCCAAAGTATGTGACACTTTCAGGAATAGTGACGGATTCAAGACTCGTGCAGTACGCAAATGCAAAATCTTCAATTGTGTTTAAACCATCCGGGAGTGTAACGGAAGTAAGACCTGGGCAGAGTTCAAATGCACCGCCTTTGATAATCGTTATTCCTTCCGGAATTGTGACATCAGTCAGATTAGTATTATTTGAAAAGGCTTCTTCGCCAATACTTGTTACCGCAGCACCGTTTATTTCATTCGGTATTACCGCCTCTGATGCATCTTTATCGCACCCTGTGATCTCGATGGTTCCATCTTCCAGATAACTGTAAGTCAGATTTTCGTAAGTGTACGCCTCCGCACTTGCAGCAACGGAAGTTACAGATGATACATTCTGTGTTCCGTAAACCGGCATATTCAATGCACAAACTGATACGGCAGCTAATGCAGCTAAAATTTGTTTCAACTTTTTCATTTGGATTACCCCTTTTTCATGTTTTTACCCCTTTGTCTGAAACCGACGTAAAAGCCGGTTAATTTCATAATACAGGTGTTTTTTGTTTGTAAGCATTATAGCATATTAAGTGCAACAAAAGTGCAACAAATTTAAGTTTTATGCGATGAATTTTTTTCTGTATGATTGAGTTCATTTTCTCCTGTTCATCTTCAGAACTGAAGAAAGCGTTGGTATCTCCATAGGGCATACATCTCTGCAGGCGAAGGACTTTGAACAGCCTTTCGCAAAGTGTTCATCATATTCTTTTTTTATATCCTTCTTTCTGTCCTTCGACATACTGTGAACAAGATATGCATTATTGGCAAAAAGTGCACCGAAAAAATTTTCCCCTTTGATGTAATTCGGGCATACTTCAAGGCAAAGTCCGCATTTAATGCATTTTGCCGCCGAATACATATGTTCGAATTCCTTCTTGTCTGCGCTTTCATATTTTCCTGCATATATTTCTGCACACCGAAGATTTTTTTCAATAATGCTTCTGTCAACAATAAGATCGGCGACAACAGGAAATTTTGAAAGAGGCTCCAGCACAAGCGTATCTCCCTTTATATCCCGAAGAAAAACGCTGCAGGCAAGAGCAGGGGTTCCGTTGATGACCATTGCACAGGCACCGCACATTTTCTGCATACAGCTGCATTCCCACTGTATTCCTGGTGCGGGTTCACCGTTTATATCATAAAGATCGTCGGTGAAATTAAGGTCGTCAAGCACAGCTGCTACGGTTTTTTCCGGGATGTCCTCACAGACAAAAGTCTGCCAGTACGGTTCGGAACCTGTTCCCGCAAAACGTTTTATCTTAACCTTCATATTATTTCTCCTTTACAAATTCAGTTTCATATTTTCCGCTGTTAAAGGATATTACGGTAGAGCAGCAGAAATTATCACTGCGTTCGGGATAATCCTCGCGTATATGTGCTCCTCTTGTTTCTTTTCTCACTTCCGCACAGGTCAGCACGGCTCTTGCAAGAGTTATCATACCTTCAAGACTGTAACTCTGATAAGGGGATATGTCGCAGTCAAATTTCAGCTTATCGACTACTGAAAGGTAATAATCCATGCTTTCTATCCCGCTGCGCAGTTTTTCACCTGTTCTGGTTATGCCGAGATCGCTGTTGATTATTTTAGCAATATCCTGTTTTACATATACCGCG
This sequence comes from Oscillospiraceae bacterium, assembly GCA_030533325.1. Classification (GTDB taxonomy): domain Bacteria; phylum Bacillota; class Clostridia; order Oscillospirales; family Ruminococcaceae; genus HUN007. Next base: position 5,314 of record JAUNJJ010000131.1, on the reverse strand, counting down.
GAAAATCTGCTTACAGAAGAAAATATTTTTTTCATGATATTTTCCTGTTCTGATATGTAAGCACTGAAATCACATCCGGATGCATCAGGAGTTTCTCCCGAAATGCTCTCCGCCGCTGTCATACCGCTGTATATTGCCGAAAGGAGTGAGTTTCCTCCCAGACGGTTTGCACCATGATAAATCGATGCACATTCACCCACAGCATAGAGTTGTTTCAGATTTGTTCTGTGACAAATATCCACAGACAGACCTCCCATAAAGAAATGCACTGAGGGATAAACGGGAATGCTCTCCTTTGTTACATCTATTCCTGCGTAATTGCGGCAGAGAGTATCAACCTCTGAAAGTTTTCTGCGTATTGTCTCCTTTCCAAGGAAAGAAATATCAAGATAAACCTGAGAGGGTGCATCATAGATGCATTTGGATACTATGTCACGGGGCATAAGATTTCCGCGTTCACCGTATTTTTCCTCCATAAAATACACTCGTCTTTCACCGTCAAGATAATAGAGCCTGCCACCTTCTCCTCTTGCACCTTCTGTTATAAGCATACGTTTCTGAGAGGTTTCCACCGTGGTGGGATGATACTGTATAAATTCAAGATTCTTAAGCTTTGCACCCTGCATGAAAAGTTTTCCGGCAGCATAGCCGTCACAAAGGGCAGAGCCTGTTGTCTTGCCGAAAAGTCCGTTCTGACCACCTGTGGCAATTACAACATCATCTGCATAAACAGCTTCAAGCCTGTGACTTTTTGAATCATAAAGCAGTGCACCGCAGCATGTATCGTCTTTTATAAGTGCGGAGTAAAAATGCAGTCCCATACGCCGTTCAATAAGTCCCATACACTCGTATCTGCGGGTTTCGTGCACAAGAGCGGTAACTATCTGTTTGCCTGTGGATGCTCCTGCATATGCGGTTCGTTTGCGGGACTGTCCGCCGAATGCTCTGAAGTCTGTCTGCTGATTGCTGTCGCGTGTAAATACTGTTCCAAGCTCTTCAAGCCAGTGTATTATCTGAGGTGCACGTCTGCAGAGTCCCTCAACAGCGGTGCGTGAAGCAATATCACAGCCGCCCTTCATTGTTTCTTCAATATGAAGTTCCACACTGTCGTTCTCGCCCTTTGTATTAAGTGCAGCATTTATGCCTCCTGCCGCCATTACTGACTGAGCACGTTCGGAGGGATAGGGGGATACAAGAATAACGTGCAGTCCCAGTCCGGCACATCTTATTGCACATGCAAGACCGGAGATTCCGCTGCCGATTATAAGAATTTTTTTCATCACATTATCCCCTTAACATAGAATACGACAGCTCCGCTGCCCGCCGCAAGCAGAACTGCGGCACAGATAACGTATGCAGCCCTGCTGATATTCTGAACTGACCTTTCAGAAGAAGCGATACCCAGCGTGATAAAAGCCTTGCCAAGCGATACGGCTGTGTGGGAAAGTACAGAAGCAAAGAAAATAAGTTCCGTTATAATGCGGAATATGGTCATACCCGCAGTCAGGCTTTTTCCCGCAGCTACATGGGCATAGGCATTCATATGAAAATGTATGAATATCATCATAATTATTGCGGTGATTCGCTGTACTGTTGTACCGGTATTAAGACGCTTGTATTTTACGTCTGCGCCGTCGTGAGAGAAAAAGAAAATTACAATGCTGAGCAGAATATGTATGAGAAGAAATGTCAGCGCAGTTCGCGGGAGCATTTTGCATATTCTGTAATTATACCATCCTGTCCATAATGAATATGTCATTACTCCGATATGTGCCAAAGCTGACAGAATGACTGCCAGAGCAGTTATTGCATTGATTTTTTTTAGTTTCATAAAAACTCCTTTCGCATTTCTTCAGATATCATATTCTTTTTTTCACGTGATTTTATTCTTCTTCTTTTTTTCTTCTTCCGGTGATATCAGACTTTGCTATGGCAAATATACCGGCAAATGTCAGAAGTGTCGCACCGGATACTTTTATAAGAGAAGCGAGGGAGTTGTTGCCGGTCTGTGGGAGACTGCCTCCGGTATTACTGCTTACTGCGGAGTCTGAAGTTGTTTCAGCTGATGTAATTGCAGCAGTTCCTGAGGTATCTGCTGTAGTTTCTGAATTAGCTGTAGTGATTTCTGAAGTTACGGTGGTACTTTCAGAAACTGCAGTTGTGGTTTCAGTTGATACAGGGGAAGAAGTCTCTGCCTGAGATGATGTAGTTTCCGGAGCTGAATCAGACACTGCTGTTGTAACAGTTGTTTCTGTTACTTCGGGTGTTTCTCCGAAATGAATTACAGCCCCCGTAAGATTTTCGTTACCGTCGTCAATTGTTATTTCGTTCCATTTTTCTTCGCTGCCTGCATAATAAACATCTGTCAGTTTACTGTTTCTGTAAAACGCCAACACTCCGATATTTTTAACGCTTTCCGGAATTATAACCGTGGTAATATTTTCACAACTTCCAAATGCCCACATTTCAATGTCTGTTACACCCTCAGGAATGGTGACACTGGTAAGTCCGTAGCATCGGGAAAATGCACTTTCTTCAATTTTTTTCAGACCGTCAGGTAAAGTAACAGATATAAGTTTTTCACAGTCTGAAAAAGCGTATGATGCGATTTTTTCCACACTGTCCGGCACCACGTATTCACCGCTTTTTTGGACGGGATAACCAATTAATTCAGTCATATCCTTAGTGAACAGAATACCATTATCGCTTGTATAGGATGTATTGTTGTCAGATACTATTATGTCGGACAAATTAGTGCATTGTGAAAATGCACCCTGTCCGATGCTTGTAACACTGTCCGGGATAAAGATTTCTGTAAAGAGACTGGACACAAATGAATTATCTGCAATAGTAGTAACACCGTCCGGAATGCTGTATTTCCCTTCTCTTGTACCAAAACCGAAAAAAAGCCTGGTTTTATCCTTGCTGAAAAGAATTCCGTCTTCATAGCAGAATGCAGGATTGTTGTCTGATACAATGATATTACTAAGACTTGTACAGCTGTCGAAAACATTGTCTTCAATGATTTCAACACTGTCAGGGATATTAATGCTGGTTAGGTGATAGCAGAATGCAAATGCATATTCTTTTATTACTTTCACACTGTCCGGAATGGTAACGGAGGTAATATCATCACAGTCCCAGAAAGCACTTGCTGCAATGGTTGTTACACCGTCAGGAATTATAACATCTCCGGTGGCTGCTGCATAAATTACAGTTCCGTTTATGACAACAACAGGATTTTCCTGTAATTTTTCTTCTAACCATGGTGTAGATGAAAACATTGAACCTCCAAAGTATGTGACACTTTCAGGAATAGTGACGGATTCAAGACTCGTGCAGTACGCAAATGCAAAATCTTCAATTGTGTTTAAACCATCCGGGAGTGTAACGGAAGTAAGACCTGGGCAGAGTTCAAATGCACCGCCTTTGATAATCGTTATTCCTTCCGGAATTGTGACATCAGTCAGATTAGTATTATTTGAAAAGGCTTCTTCGCCAATACTTGTTACCGCAGCACCGTTTATTTCATTCGGTATTACCGCCTCTGATGCATCTTTATCGCACCCTGTGATCTCGATGGTTCCATCTTCCAGATAACTGTAAGTCAGATTTTCGTAAGTGTACGCCTCCGCACTTGCAGCAACGGAAGTTACAGATGATACATTCTGTGTTCCGTAAACCGGCATATTCAATGCACAAACTGATACGGCAGCTAATGCAGCTAAAATTTTTTTCAGATTTTTCATTTGGATTACCCCTCTTTCATTTTTTTCTGCTCTGTCTGAAACCGGCGTAAAAAGCTGTTAATTTCAGAAGACAGGTGTTTTTGATTGTAAGCATTATATCATACTAACTGCAACAAAAGTGCAACAGATTTAAGTTTTTCTGTGAAAAATTTTTATTGCAGAGAACATTTGTACAAATTGTTAAAAATATTTGTGCAGATTGTCAATGAAAAAGAACGTTTTTTGTTGCGTTTCTGTTGCACTTTCTGTGGTATAATAAAAATCAAATAAATCCCGGTATTCTGAATGAACTTTGTATGGTTTAACAATCAGATTATCATCAACAGTTTTATTTAAAATATAAATTATATAAGGATATAAGGAGGATTCTAAAATGAAAGATTTAAAAGAAACCAAAAATCTCGATTTACTTAAGGAGATTGCCGTAAAAATTAATTCCGGTGAAGAAAAAATGGAACTTAGTGATGATGCTCTTGAGAACATAAGCGGTGGATTTTACAGTGTTAAAGAAGGACACCAGCTTAAAGGTTTTGGAAACTACCAGGTTGTAGTTGGAACCGGAAGCGATGGCAAGCCTGTAACAGGCAATATGAGTACAATCCTTTATTATGGAACAGACAAGTGTGGTTTTTGTGGAAATACGTTAACAACTAATTTCTTTGAGTGTTACATTCCGGATGTACACGGAAATATAGAAGTAGTTGATGTTTGTGAGTCATGTCTTAGATCACTTACTTAATAGTGAATGAAAAAAATATTTTTTCGTTCACCGGTGCCGATATGCACGGAGTGACCGCAGGAAACGGATGTGCAAGGCAATATTAGTAAAATAATTATATTGAACGTCAAATTTATTTTGGCGTTCAATATAAATTATCAAAACAAACAATCCGGAGGAACATCTGTGTTACAGATGTTCCTCCGGATTGTTTATTTTTATTCTGTTAAAAAACCCACAACAACCTGTCGCTGTGTGCCGTCATCAGTACAGGTGACGATTGTGATTCTGTCATCACCGAAGTCATCCAGAATCCAGGTTTCGTCGGGATTTACTATAAAGTTTTCTGTAACTTCATAGCTGTAACAGGTACGGCTTTCGTTAGTATCATAAAGCTGTATCTCCATGCCGGTTTTAACATTTTTCAGGTTGCTGAAGTATTCTTTGTAGATTGTGCTGCTGTGTCCTGCGATGCAGTAGTTACCGGAACCAACCTTACCGGTTCCGGTAAAATGACCGGCACCCACTGACAGAGTTTCCTTATCTGTACCTTCCAGTACCGGTGCTTTTATGTCCAGATCTGCAATCTCAACAACCACATTTTCGCGCATTAATTTCTGACGCCGGAGTTCCAGGCTGATTTTTCGGAAACCGTACACACCCAGGGCACCTGCACCAATTACAAATGCAATCAGTCCTGCCAGAAACATAATCAGCTGCTTTTTCTGTATCTTTGTCTTTTTCACGTGATTTTATTCTTCTTCTTTTTTTCTTCTTCCGGTGATATCAGACTTTGCTATGGCAAATATACCGGCAAATGTCAGAAGTGTCGCACCGGATACTTTTA
>JAUNJJ010000348.1 GCA_030533325.1 Oscillospiraceae bacterium | reverse complement strand
TTTCATAACTGGGAATACACAAATGAATAAGTTCGTAAAAAAGGGATAATAAAAAAGAACCCTCTTGATGAATAATAAAGAGGCTCTTTGTCAAAAGTTGGGGTAAAACCCGAAAATGAAATTTTGAAAAGAACAAGCGATGGCAAGTTAAGCTGTCGCGTGTTTTTGTGTCTGATGAGAAAATATATGTAAGATACGATTACGAAAACGATTAAAATTTCTGTAACCGTAAGAAATTCTTTTAAGGACTTTAATTTTGTTGTTGCAACCTTCTGTAAAACCGTTGGTAATATTAGTGGAAAAAGAGTTGAGTATAGGGGTTATCCAATTAATTAAAGTGTTTGCACATTTCTGAAATTGAGATATTCCACAATCTAAAGCACTGTTAATCCATTTTGACATTGCAGCCTTAGCTGAGTCTCTGTCTTTGCAATCGAGGATTTTAAGAAAGAACTCTTTGTAAAAATGTGCAGAAGAAAGAGTGGGAGAGGCATAAAGCATAATGTTAACCTGTTGTTTATGTTCATCGGAAAGATAGTCAAATCTTCTAATTAAAAGCTGTCTTGATTTTTTGAAATATCTGCGATGAGATTTGATGAATTTCTTTTGTTCCTGTTTGCGAACAGATTCAAAAGCCCAAATAACTTGCCGAATCCAATGGTATTTGTCAACTATTTGAGTAGCTTCTTTAAACCAAACAGAAGAAATATGAGAGAAAGGCTTCCACATATCACTGACAAAGAATTTAACCTTGTTACGTTCTGACTTATCAAAGCTATTAAAATATTTAGTGAGAAAATATTCATGCCTTTTAGGAAGAATGTCCAAAACTACTTTGTTAACAGGGTCAGTAAGAATACATTGATACTTTTCTCCATTTGTATTGCCTTTAAATTCATCAATAGAAAGAGCAGTGGGCAACTCTTTAGGTGAGTAAGAAACCAAATCAAATATTCTGATAACAGTGCTAACAGATAGATTAACCTCTTTGGCGACACTTGAAAAAGAAACTTCATATCTTAATTTGTCAATGATATATGCAGAAAGCCTGTTAGTCATACGATAATAACGAGGGAGAAAAGAGTTGCCTTCAGCGAAACGCTTGCCACAGGAACAACGATATCGTCGCTTTTTGAGATGAATAAATAAGTGTTTACCAAATGCCGGAATATCTTTGATAACCTGCTCACGATAATCGTGTACTGTATTAGTAATTTTATTGCAACACGGACATTTGTGCGGTTTTCGTATCAGTTGACAATAAATATGGATTGAATTATCAAATTCCTCTACTTTTTCTATCTCAATGTCTTGCAATCCTAAAAGTTTTTCAGTAAAATTTTTATAAAGCATATTTGTTCCTCCGTTTCTGGTTTTTAGCAATTCCATTTTAACGGATTTTCAACAAATATGCTCTACTTTTTTACAAATTTTTTCTTGATGTTTTTTGTAGGCTCTATTTGTTACCCCAACATTTATTATAGAGCCATACATAATTGATGACATTATAAACGATATAAAAAAATTAACTTCCGACGTTGAATATCTAAAAAAAGACA
>JAUNJJ010000130.1 GCA_030533325.1 Oscillospiraceae bacterium | reverse complement strand
GCACGGTGGTGTGAGAGGTCGGCTAATCAAATAATGGTTAGCCTCCTACTCGATTATTTAACTGATATAATGGAATCAATGGGCTTATTGTTGTTTCCGTAGATGTAGAAGGCATCTGAACTGGTGAAATCTGAATTAAGGGTGCCTGCAGTCATGGTGTTGGTTTCAGGATAATATTTCAGGAAGACAACCGGAGATGAGAAGTCTATTTCATCTGAATTGTTTGAAAAAGTTATATCCGAGTCTGTGTATATAGCTGCAAAACTTTTGGTTATGGACATGTCGTTGTGTATTCCTGTGTAGTCCGGAATAAATACTGTTGTGCCGTTCTCAAGTGTATCAAAGTAGCTGCTTTTTACTGCGGCAGAAAATGCTTCATAGCGACTGAGATTTTTTCCGAAGTAAACATTCCATGCGGCATTGTTAAGCGTGCATGTCAGAGAGAGTGCAAATACAAAAGTGCTGAGTAATGCCATAACCGGTTTATTGTTTGTTTTTACAAAAGATTTTAATACAAGAAGAAAGAGCGGAATCAGAAAGAAGTAGCTGTAGAATGATGTTACATATGAGTAGCTGTTTGAGCCGGCCCATTCTGTGTATTTTGGTGTAAAGCTGATAATGAGGTTTGGAGTAACAATACCTGCAGCACAGAGGAGAATCAGGGCGGATTTGTTTTTGCATTGCTTTATTTTAGGGAAAACAATGAAGAAACAGACTGCGGTTAAAGCCGGAGGTATCAGCATAAGAAGACTCAGAGATTCTTTCAATTCCTGCGGAGTAATGTATTTTTTAATAAGCATTGCAGCAGCAGGGAGTCCCGGTGTCATTCCGAATGAATATTTGAACATTGCCTTGATACTCTGTGGAATATTTCCAAAATAAAGCTGTGCACCATCATAGTCGGAAGGATAAGCTCTTCTCCAAAGCACATATATGAGTACAAATGCAAGGAGAAAAAGAGTATGATAATGGGTGTCAATCAGAACATCAGCACTGTTTCTGAATATATTTCCCTTGTTTTTGTACATCGCGATGAGCAGGAAGAGAACTATGTACGCAGCACACGCTTCGTAGAGAAATGATGCGATGAAAAGCAGCGCCGCACTTCTGATAAGGTAAATGTTTTTCTTCTTTTTATTGTAGTACTTCGTAAATTCATTAAGTGAAAAAAGCACAAGTCCGGATGGAATCTGGTGTCCTATAATATATGAAACAAAAAGATTGTGCTGGTTTGATATGCAGGCAAATGAAATAAACAGAAGTGATGTGAGGAAAGCAGCCTCTTTGTTTACATTGTTTTTTACAAGGCAGTACAGTGCTGTCATATCAAATACAATTGAAAGTGCCGCACAGATTCTTACCGCTGCGGTACTGCTGAAAAAATACGGAATATACAGCAGAAAAGTCAGCGGAATATGACCGATTCGCCCATGCTTTGCATCATCAACTGCCGTCTGAAGAAGATTTCCCTGTTTTACCTGCATATATGTCAGTATATCATCATGTACTGTAAAAACACTTTCTGCGGTTATCATGAAAAATGAGGTGATGCAGATTATCAGCACTGATATACATAATGCTGTATTTATACGTTTGATAATATCACGACCTTATCTTCTTCTCTGTCCTTTGATAACCATGCCTATTACCTTGTGACCCGCATGTGATGCTATTGTGGAGCCTATTTTTACCGTTCTTTCCGGAGGGTAGCCTATGGCCTTCGTTATTTCCCTTTTAAATGCAGCAAATTCATTCGGAAGGCTTCCTTCAAGGAGGATATACGGAGTCTGCGGAATCATATTTTTCTTTGCAAGTTCAGTCATCTTCGGAATAATAGCCTTTTCGCCGCGAACTTTTTCAGTAACATGTGATTCACCGTCTGTTACAGTAATTATCGGTTTAAGTCCGAGAAGTTCACCCATAAATGCCGCACCTGCGGAAAGACGTCCTGATCTCTTTACATACTCAAGAGTATATGATACAAAGTGGAGCTCTGTACATGGAAGCCATTCGTTTATGAACGCAATAATATCATCAGAAGGAATTCCTCTTCGTGCCTTGCTTGCCGCTTCGATAACGGGATAACCGTAGGCGGCGGTATAGTTAAGAGAGTCGATGATATGAATCTTAAACTTGTCCTCTGCTTCCGGATGCTCTGCAAAAAATTCATCTCTTGCGGTCAGTGAATTACTGTATGTTGCTGAGCCGGTAGATGAGATAGATACATAGATAATCTCCGAATATCCTTCACTGTAAAATTTTTCAAAAGCTTCAGTAAACTGATCAACTCTGACCTGCGAGGTTTTTGGAAAGTCGTTTGAAGAAGACATCATTTCATAGAACTCATCCTGGGTGAAATCTACACCCTCTGTATATTCCTTTCCGTCAAATACAACAGTAAATCCAAGTACACATATACCGTATTCTTCGGCTGTTTTTACATCGATATCCGATGCGGAGTCAGTCATAATTTTAATTTTGCTCATAAAAATATTCACTTCTTTTCATATTAGTATTTTGTCAGTCTGCCTTCTGAACTAAGCTCCGGATAATCCCACTGCCTCAGTACCTCATAAGCAGCAATTGCAACTGAATTTGAAAGATTGAGACTCCGGAGAGTATTTCTCATAGGAATGCGGACGCATCTGTCTATATTATCGTGCAGAATCTTTTCATCTATACCGGCATCTTCTCTTCCGAAAATGATATACACATTATCATCAGGGTAGGAGACTTCGCTGTGATTCTGTCTGCCTTTGGTTGTGAAGAAAAAGAAGTTGCCGGAAACACGGCTGAAAAAATCATCTGTATTTTTATAGTAGGTAATATCGAGCTTGTCCCAGTAATCAAGCCCGGCCCGTTTAAGCTTTTTGTCATCAATCTCAAATCCGAGCGGCTCAACCAGATGAAGCGCTGCTCCGGTAACTGCACATGTACGTGCGATATTTCCCGTGTTCTGTGGAATCTGAGGTTCAAAAAGCACAATATTGAGTTTATACATTTTTAAAACCTGCTTTCTGTGCGAGGGCGCAGGTGACCGCAATACCCTGCAGAAAAATTTATTAAGTATAGTGAAAGTCAAAATAAATTTGACTTTCACTATACTTATTTTATTAATATTGCCTTGCACATCCGTTCCCTGCGGTCACTCCGTGCATATCGGCACCGGTGAACGAAAAAATATTTTTTTCGTTCACTATAACTTTAATTATATCATACAGGACTTGAAAATTCAATGCAAAAAAGAAAACAGGAACAAAACATTTCGTTTGGGTTATATTACTTTTCAGATTATACTTGATAACATTTTCAGAGTACATATTACATGTGCATCGCATCATCCACCATCACCTAATGGAATATATTTACAGGTGAAATTATAATAAGGACAGTAAGAAACATGAATGTACTATTGACAGGGCGAGTATAAGGGACAAAAATTGAATAAGGGTTAAATTATGGTGTGAAATTCAGTGCTGTAAACCAGGAAATAATTATGGTTTACAGCACTTTTTCATTGTGTGCAAAAAAATAAAAAAAGTATTGACAATCTCGTTTTTTTATGATATCATTTGAAAGTAAGCTTAAAGGCTTTATATTTTTTGACAACAAGTTAGCTTCAGCTAACTTAGAGCACGGCACATAATAATGCTTTAAGCCGTGTTGTTTTTTGCCAATAAGTTAGCCTAAGCTAACATGATAAATCCAATATAAACGGATTAATAAAACATTAAGGAGCGGTTATAATGAAAAAATTAAAAACACTTATGTGTGTAGCTGCAGGCATTGCTGCAGTACAGAGTATCTTTCCGTACTGTGTTAATGCGGAAGACGATGTTGTATACGGTAAAATGAATATACCATATGCAGAATTTTATTCCGGTGAGGGCGTTGGATATGAAGTAGATGCTGTTTCTTCGGCCACGACTACAAAATGGAAGAAAAATGAAGAAGGTGCTTTGTTTGAAGGTACATTCAACCAGGGAAATGAAGACGGAACAGGTACGATTCTTGGTGTAACTTATCCGGTTGCCATTTCAAAAAGTGATCTTGAATCTCTGGGTGAAAGCAATTACAGTTTCACACCTCTGGAAAGTAAACCTGAAGCATACAAAAATGTAACAGTTTCAGAAGGCAGTGTTTCGTTTTCCGGTGTGCAGGACGATACTCCGGAAACTGCATCCGGTTCAGCTGTTAAGCTAAGTACAGCTACAGCGTGGGGCGATTATCTGATAGATGTGGAAAATAAACCGGAAATGGGTGTGATTTACGGGGCTTTGATAAAGACAACCGATGGAAAAACGTACGGTATGCGTCACGAGGAAAATATATGGCGTGGTGAGCTTGCGTGGTCATCAGGTATTGTTACAACTGAGCCTCACGGAAATACTCTGAGCTATAAAAATTTTGAATCGCTTATGGGGGCAACGATTAATGAAGTTGTGTTTATAACAGCGGATGGTTATGTTTCAGTGGAAACGGATACTTATGTACCTGTAAAATTTAACAGCGAAATAAAAATAAATGATGCAAATTCAGGTTCGGGCAGTACTTATATGGAACTGAGCGGTATACCTTCTGACTATGATGCGGAGTATGCTGTGGGTGAAGGCTTTAGTGTGAGCGGTACTCAGTTAAACTATACTGATGCAATGCCGGGCAAATATACTCTTACAATCAGCGATAAAAATAAAAAGTATGCTGATCTGTCTTCAGACTTTGTATTATCAACTGATTCAGTTCCGGCAGATTATAATGATGGTTCGGTTGTAAAAGCTGAGGATGCTGATGAGAAAGATTATGAAAACTTTATCAAAAATATAACCAAAGTATCTGTAAATGGTACAGAGTATTCAGCTTCCGGTAAAAAATCTGTAAAGATAATCAGAGAAGACGGTACAATTGATTTCAGTGCTGTTTCAGGTGATAAAAATGTATTTGATGGCAGCGGAAGATATGATTTATCCGTACAGTCAACCGGATACAATAATTCGCTTGATATCAGTATTTCTTCAGAAAATGAAAATACAGCACTGGTAACAACTGCTTCAGCTGTTTTAACTGAAGCTAATAAGCAGAATAACACAACTGCAGCAGCAACTACTACTGCTAAAACTACTTCTGTGAATAAAACTGAGTCCACTCCTAAAACAGGTGTTAAAGGAGTAGCACTTCCGGTTGCGTTACTTGCAGTGTCAGCATTTGTGGCAACTGTACTTAAAAAGAAAAATAACATCTGAAAGGTGAAATAATATGGTTTTCCTCATTGCCCTGATTCTTGCTTTTGCCTTGGCTGCTTTATGCAGCAAGGCATTAAAAAAACACCCGTATATTTTTTATTTTGCAGCAGTAATTCTTACAGTATTTACTGTATTGTATTCCGGCTCAAATCTGCGTTCTGTTCCTGCATTTGTAAATACATATATAGCCGGACTGTTTACAAGAGGTGCTTTTGCAACGGCACTCTGGTGTGTTGTAATGTGGACCGGAGCCATGCCTAACGGTTCCGCTGTGATAAAAAAGTTTATGCCCGTAAGAGGTGAGCTTTCAATTCTTGCAGCTATTCTGACGCTTGGTCATAACATAGGTTTTGGACGTACTTATTTTGTAAGACTGTTTACTGATGCCGGCAAAATGAATACAAGTCAGATAGTCGCAAGTGTACTTACTATTGTTATGCTTATAATAATGATACCGCTGACTGTAATGTCTTTTCCGCAGGTGCGTAGAAAAATGAATGCAAAACTCTGGAAAAAAATACAGCGTACGGCATATATTTTTTACGGATTAATATATATCCATGTGATGGTACTTACCGTCCCTATGGCAAGAGCAGGGCGAGAGGGATATTTTTTCAGTATTATTTTATACAGCATCGTATTTTTAGGATACGCAGTATGCCGTATTAGAAAGTGGTACATAGTACGTAAAAAAACCGGGAAAATGACAAATCCGGTCTGTGCCGTTATTTTTGCAGCTCTTATTGCAGCGGTTGCGAATAGTTCAAAAAAGGAAGTATCCAGCGCAATTCCTGTCAATAATAATAAACCGGTTCCTGTAACAGTTGTTTCATCTCCAGTGACTGAATCAGAGGTCACAACACTGATAACTACAGTTGCAGCCACATCAACTTCTTCTGTTACCTTTGTAAGTACAGAGGCAGCAACAGAAATATCGGTAACATCCGGTGTAACGGAGACAGAGGAGATTACTGTGGCAGTTAGTGAAGAAACAAATCAGAATGAAGAGACTGCTGATTCTCCTGCTCAGGAAGAACAACATGAGGAACCGGAAATAAATGATGTTCCTGTTCAGGAGGAAGAACCTCAGGAACCTGTGTATATTTATAAAAACGGCACATATTCAGCCTCAGCTTATGGCTATGATGGTGAGATACATGTGTCAGTTACAATTGAGAACGATGTTATTACATCCATAACCGGTTATTCAGATGAATCCGATACATGGTATTATGAGTCAGCGCAGGGTTCTGTGATTTCTCAGATAATTGCATCTCAGAGTACAAGCGTTGATGCATATTCCGGAGCAACTTACAGTTCCAATGCAATAATGTCAGCTGTGCAATCAGCACTTGATTCTGCAAGAAACTAAGCAGGCGGTGTGCATGAAAAAATTTTTTATACTGGTTTTAATGTTAACAGCAGCAATATCCGGTTGTTCGGAGAAAAAGACAGAACCGGTTTCACGTGATCTGTTTGCTATGGATACTTACATGAATCTTAAAGCTTATGGTGATGACAGTACCCTGTCAGCAATTGATAAAGCAGCTGAAAAAATAATGGAGTTTGAGGAGCTTTTTTCGGTAACTAAAGAAAAAAGTGATATCTGGAATATTAATCATGCAGAAGGTCGCAGGGTAATAGTGAACAAGGAAACTGCCGATATAATAAAAACTTCGGTTCAGATTGGTTCACAAAGTGGTGGTGCTCTGGATGTAACAGTTTATCCTGTATTAAGACAGTGGGGATTTACAACAGGGGAGTATCAGATTCCTGACAGTAAAACTCTCGCTCTTCTTCTGGAAAACGTTGATTACAGGAAAATAACAGTTGATGAAAACAGCGTTACAGTTCCAAAAGATGTACAGATTGATCTTGGCGCACTTGCAAAAGGATATACAGGCGACGCAGTTATGAATATTTTCAGGGAAAACGGAATAGAATCTGCAATTGTAAATCTCGGTGGTAATGTGCAGACTCTTGGTAAAAAACCGGATGGTTCAATGTGGAAGGTTGCAATAAGAAATCCTTTTCAGCCGGACACGGAACTTGGAATTGTCCAGGTTTCTGATAAAGCAGTTATAACCTCCGGTAATTATGAACGATATTTTATTGGTGAGGACGGAAATTCATACTGTCATATTATTAATCCGTCAACAGGAAAACCGGCACAAAGTGGTATTGTATCCGTAACAATTGTCGGAGAAGAAGGTTTGGTTTGTGACGCACTTTCAACCTGTCTGTTTATCGTCGGATCTGATAAGGCGGAAACCATATGGCGTGAAAGAGAGGACTTTGAAATGATAATTGTCACTGATGACAGAAGAATCTGCTTAACAGAAGGTCTGGAAAAGCTTTTTTCTCCGGGTGATATGTGCAGTGATATGAAAGTTGAAGTGATTTACAGGTGAAGAAAAAAAATATCTGTATATTTGTTTTTATTCTGATTTTTGCCTTAGGGATAATATGCAGTTTGTATCTGTTAAACAGCGAACACGGTGATACAGTAAATATTATTCAGAATGGTGAAATTATATATACCATTGATCTTTCAGCTTCAGAAGACAGGAAGATTGAGGTTGAATATCAAGGGAGAAAAAATATAATTCAGATTTACAATCATCAGATATGCGTTTCGGATGCTGATTGTCCGGACCAGACCTGTATGAAAACCGGATATCTGAAATCAGGTACCATACCGATTGTCTGCCTTCCGAATAAACTGATTATCTCCTATACGGATGATTCAGAGGTGAACTGATATGGATACAAAACGAATGACCCGACTTGCGTTGCTGACGTCAGTGGCGCTGATAATTTTTATTATAGAACTTCATATACCAAATCTTGCTCCTGTTCCCGGAATAAAGCTTGGACTTGCAAATATTATAACAGTTTATGCTATGTATAAATACTCATTTGGAGACACGGCACTTGTTGTATTTACGAGAATACTGCTCGGAACAGTTTTCAGTGGAAATATCAGTGCAATTTTTTACAGTATAGGTGGTTCGGTTTTATGCATGTGCGGTATGTTTCTGCTCAGGCGTGTTACTGATGAAAAATATTTATGGATAAGCAGCGTAATCGGTGCTGTTCTGCATAATACAGGTCAGATTATGGTTGCAGTTGTAATGCTAAAAACGACTGCTGTATTTTCATTTTTCCCTTTTCTTCTGATATCAGGATGTATTGCCGGAGCATTTACCGGAATATGTGCACAGATTCTTTGCAGCAGAATTAACCTGTAATTACTGAGGTACATGTGATCATCATCACAGAGGTTTGATTGAATGATGGGTGCAGATATTTTTGTTTGGTTTTAATGGAAAATAAATGGTAAAAGCCAAGACCGCTATTCAGCAATAATAAAAAACAAAAGAAATATGTATGCGAAGGTGCAGGGCGACCGCAAAGCCCTGCAAAAACATAAAAATTTCAGAATACTTTACATCAAGGATGAAATAGTAATAAAACAAGAGGCATATGCATGAATTA
>JAUNJJ010000129.1 GCA_030533325.1 Oscillospiraceae bacterium | reverse complement strand
TCTCTACTTTTTATACTTCCATGATATCATGATCTGAAATCTTTTAAAAGACACGATCTATTTGACGCTTACATTTTACTTTTCAGTTATGTCCTTGATGTCTCCCGAACAATATGATATACTATAAATGAAATCAATGATCAGGAGAATTTCCAGCTTAATAAGAATACACACAAGAAGATTTGTACTGCTATGTGAGGTAACAAAAAATGCACTTTGTAAAAGCAAAGGGAATATTATCATCAAAAAACGGAATGAACATATATCGTGGTTGTTCTCACGGCTGCATTTACTGTGACTCCAGAAGTAAGTGCTACCACATGGAACACGATTTTGAAGATATTGAAGTAAAAGAAAATGCGATTGAATTATTAGAGTATGCTCTTACACACAAAAGAAAAAAGTGTATGATCGGTACAGGCTCCATGACAGACCCATATATTCCTTTGGAACTTGAAACAGGAAATGTCAGAAAAGCTCTGAACTTAATATATGAAAAAGGTTTTGGATTTACGGTCATTACAAAATCAGACCGCATTTTAAGGGATATTGACCTTTTACAGAAAATAAATGAAAAAACAAAATGCGTTGTACAAATGACCCTGACAACTTACAATGAGGATTTATGCAAAAAGATTGAGCCAAATGTAAGTACAACAAGGGAACGCTTTGAAGCGCTGAAAAAACTTCGTGATGCAGGGATACCTACAGTCGTATGGCTAACGCCGGTTTTACCGTTTATTAATGATACTGAAGAGAATATCTCCGGTATCATTGATATGTGTATTGAGGCAAAAGTCTACGGTATCATCTGCTTCGGAATGGGACTAACGCTCAGGGAAGGAAACCGGGAATATTTCTATGAGCAGTTAGACCGTTCCTTCCCTCACCTGAAAGAAAAATATATACGCATATATGGAAATCAGTATATGATTGATAGTCCGGACAGCAAATTTTTAATGCATCTTTTTCATCAGAAATGTGAAAAAAACGGGATTGTTCACAACAACGATCAGATATTTAATTATCTGAATGAATTTGAAGAAAAAGATGCAGGTAAACAACTAAGCTTTTGGGATTGAAAAATACTTATCAACTTTGGCATATAAAAGATTTAGTTGTTATCTATATGCCTTAAATGACATAGATTTGTTGAGCCATCTGCACTCCTGGTCGATAAAAATCTATATAGATATTGA
Organism: Oscillospiraceae bacterium; assembly: GCA_030533325.1. GTDB lineage: Bacteria > Bacillota > Clostridia > Oscillospirales > Ruminococcaceae > HUN007. Next base: position 7,577 of record JAUNJJ010000129.1, on the reverse strand, counting down.
AAAACCATTGCGTTTTGTGTATTCTATTAATAACTACAAAAAAGAATGCACAAGGATAAACGCAATGGCTCTACTTATAAGTATACTAAAAACATCTATCTCTAAATCTTCTAAATGTCCATACTTCTGGACAATCATAGACGCAGGTTGCTACATAACAACCGCTTTTCTTTTTTCTCCTCTTTGGCTTCAGTGCTTTATCTGCTGCCTAAAAACATCCCTCCATGCTTTCCTATTCGGTTATAAATTACTATATATTGACATATACATTTCTCCATTGAAAATATATTAATCTGTTTTAATCATCAACTCGTAACCCTTATTATCATTACCCAACAACAATAATCCAAGTTCACCATAATAGTAACCGTTAGCCTCTCTTCTTTCTTCTATATACTTTATTGTATCATCTATATCCGATGCTTTCATATTTGGATCAAGAAGCGGAGAAAATCCAGAAATCAACAATTTGCATTCATCAATTGCAATGCCATCAGAATAAAGGCGAATATCATATTCTTTGGTAAATTTTTCATGAATTACAAAATCTACAGTACTACCATTCAAAGAATATGACTTTCCTATTGCATCTTGATATGCCTCCAATCTGAACTCAGTTCTATAGTGTTTTCCTCTTTTATCAGATGGAACAAAATCTTCAACAAATGTCAATTTATCATTTGACTTTGAATTATATTCATCAACCATATTCTCTATTATACTGTCAAAAGCCATAATTTCCTCTATATGTCCTTCTGATGTTACCATTGTTGTAATTGTGTTTGATTCAACAACAGTAGGTGTACTTGTATCAGTATGTGAATTTCCACTTTTACCAGATGAATTGCCTGTCAAGCCAATTATTAAGTAAATAATCCACGCAACAGCAATTATCCCATACTTAAGTGATGATTTCATTTCCTTCTTTCGTAACATCAATATTGTCAGTGGAACAGGGAAAATAAATATCCAACCTAAAACCCAAAGCCATAAATTATTCTTTTTGGGTTCCTGCTGTCCTGCACCGGTTGGAAACCAAGTGTAGCCACAATCTTTACAGAATCCAATGGTCTTATGAACCACTTGTTTTGATTTCTTCCCCCTAATCTCTCCCTGATTTTCCCTCCTAAACTGAATATTAGTGCTATGACACTTAGGACAACCTTCCCTATTCAGTTGCTCTTGAGTTCTCTGCATATCAAGTGTGATTTGTGTTCCACAGAACTCACAAGACTTTTTTCTTCCAATTTCAGCACCACAATTAGGACACTTCATTACAAACTTCCTCCAATCAAATAATCCTTTAAAACGAATATTATAATGATTCATCAATCTGGCAAGCAAATCTCGCACGCCTCATAATCTCCGGATTGAAATTCCTCCGTAAGTCTGCAGACATTCGTCTTGTTCTTCACAAAAACGCAGTCTGCCTATGATATTTATAACATGATTACCATCTACTTATCTCATGAAAAAATTAAAAAATATTCATTCTCTATTTTAATTATTACGCAAAATGCACCTGGATTTGTCATATATTTTTAAAAGGATGTATAATTATCAGGTAAATTCAATTTCTTCATTTACCTTTTCATGAATATTAATTCTATTGACAATGTCAATCTTATTTACAAGCCAACCATTTAGGTTGCAATTTTTTATGAAATCATCAATGCGATTGACACCATTCATCTCTTTTAAGGTTACAACAACGCCGAAACGAAGTCCTACTCCATCGTTGGGATCTAATCTGTTGTTTGTTTTCACTTCCATTCCCCAGTTCTTATTAGTGTAGGACTTTTTGGGAATATTTTTCCCTTTAATTTTTTCTGCAATATACTTTACATTATCCCATTTCCTAAATCGCTCTCGAGCTTCTCCTTCAAGAATATAACTTTGAGTTGTAACTAATTCATCACTTTGATTTTGCTTATCCTTATTGATTTCATTGAGGCTTCCGTTATCTTTTATTCGTCCAAAATGAAGATTAAGCTCTGTATTCGTGTAATCTACTCCCTGTGCTCTAGCACAAACCGGGAAATAGCACATAGTAGCTTTTGCATAATATGGATAACAATTATCTTTGAGGGGAACAGGAAAATGATAATTATAAGTATTCCATTTTTCACTAATATCTGTTACCACAAATTTGATTTCATCATCGTTTGTCTGAACTATATCTTCAATTCGTATTGGAACAATACCATGTCCATAAAGTGCCACTTCTTCTGGAGTCGGTGTTTCATTCCAGCCCCTAGCCGCATCAATAATCATTGCTTTGGCAACTTCTCTGTTTAATCCTAAAACATCAATTAAATACGATAATTTTCTTGCTATCCAAGGCGCTGCATACGAAGTACCTGCAACTTTCGCAGCACCTAAAGGTTCACAAACCTGAATATATTGTTCTTCACTTCCGCCGTAGTAACTGACATCTGGTTTTGCAAAAAACGATAATGCTAGACCTTTTCTAGAATACTTTGTTGATAAACCACTTTTGGTTACTGCATTTACAACCATACTGTTAATAGAATCAGCGGGCGAGCCAATTTTTACAATATTCTCATTAGGCTTATTCGTGCCAGCGACAACAAATATTACATCATTTTCGTATTGTATCTGATCTAATACAGCAGCTTCTGCAGAAATAAAATTATCATTGACTTCCTGGTTGCTGCCAAGAGATATATTCCATACTTTTATATCAGTATTTTCGGCAATAATTCTTTTAATTAACTTTATGATCGTAAATGACGAAAATTGTGCTCCTACCGCAACGCCAAAATGCCGAACTTTAAATCTTCCACACCCATCATTGAGCCACGGATTCAATTTAGGTCCATCTACTATTATAGAAGTCACGGACGTTCCGTGACGATAATCATCTTGTGTTTTTGGAAGAATATCATCTACCATATCATGATATTCTACCCATTCACTAAAATACACACTAGTATCAAACAGTGTATCTATAACGCCAATTGTTGGCTCTATGCCTGGAGAAGGAACAAATGCGAGATCTTGATATGACTGTTCAATAAAATCTTCAGGCGACAGATTTGCGATGTTTTCTGTTGCCATAGAAACTAGATATGGAGCTTTTTCAAATAATACTTTAGCCTGATTTTCATCCAAAAATACAGTTTGATTATCAAGTATACGACTTGATAAAATATCAATACCTATATTCTTAAATAATTGCTTAGTATCAATTCCAGTATCATATAGAGTAATAATACTTTCCTTAAATTGATGCGAAGCTTTTTCCACTTCAAAATCTTCTATATAAGAAACATCCGCTACAATTTGCTTAAAAATAGTTTTTGTTAATTGAAATGGAGTGAAATTAATTTTATCAATTAGCATCTTATCATCAAAAATTGCCTTTGTGACTCCGTTATTAAATAAAGATACTAATACATCATTAACTTTTGTCAGTAATTCAATACTATGATCTAAATCTGAATAATCCAAATAATATGTAATAATATGTTTGTTCTTTTCAGCATTGAACTTCGCACCGACAATTGCATTGTTGGAATCAACTCCTTTCAATAGTCCCGATATTCGATTACTTTTTGCAACAATCTTGTTATAGATTACACTAATTAAGATCCCAGAGAAAGGCCTTTTCTCTTGCATCCAAAATTGTTTTATTTGTACAATTTTGGATGTTAGTCTAAGCAATTGTTCACTTGTAACGGTAATTTTACTGTTCATTGCTGAACCGCCGCCTATTCCACGTTTGTTAGCTTGAATAAAACGATTTCCTTTTAATTCCAACACATTATTCATACTAATCTTCCTCCTTATTTAGCTTTCTTGATACAGTACTTTTTGACTCGCCTTTCAACTTTTCAATTTCCCGAACCGTAAAGCCTTTATCATAAAGTTCATTAATATCTGTTGCATCAAGATTACCTATCAAGTTATTATAAAGTCTTCTTAAATAATCATACTCAAGGTTAACATCACTGAATGCTAAAGAAGTTTTTATAATATTTTTTAACTCTCCTGGATAAGGGATATCCCCTGATGCTTTCAATATTTTCTTAAATAACCGTGTATCTTTTGAAATTCCTTTGAAATTTTTTACAAAAGATGCAAAATAATATTCTGCAACTTCGATTAAATCTTCTTGTCTATATCGGTTAAAGTTTATTACTGCGTCAAATCGTCGTATTAGTGCCTTATCAAAATTTGAAAATAGATTCGTTGTCGCAATTATTACAATTTCTCTATTCAAATCTGTTAAACGGTCAAGTTCTCTTAAAATAGTCGAGGTTACTCGTCCCATTTCTCGAACATCATTAGCATTTATTCTATCCAGTGCAATTACATCGATTTCATCAAATAATACAACAACTTTGTTGGAATAGGGCAGCGAGTTAATTTCGTTGAAAACATTTACAATATTTTTATTGGTTTGACCTAGTTTACTATCAATAAGATTTTCAAAATCAACGCAAAACAATGTTCTTTCCAATAGCCTTGCAACATGCTTAACGGCTTCCGTCTTTCCAGTTCCCGGTAGACCTTCAAACAAAAATTTGTTGATACCAACATTATGATTCACAGCATTAATAACGCCTTTAATATCTTCAGATATTTCAACAGGTAAATTTAATGGTTCAACCACTCTAGTGTCTATCTGCTTCAAAAAACAACTTTCAAAATCACTACTTTGAGGTGTATATAAATTAGATTCTGCTATTAAGCTCATAATATATTCTGCTAATTGTTCGTCTCCAATACTATCAAAATATCTTGCTATATTTATTGCTTCATTTCTAAAAGAATTTTCATTCTTCTCAACATGGTATTTAATCAGGTTCAATACGTTCTGCTTTTTCATAATCATTTACCTCCCAATATATAATATACACTATTATTGGGACAAAGTCAAGATATTCGGGACAATTTTATATTTTTTGGTAAGTGTCAAATAGACCGTGTCTTTTAAAAGATTTCAGATCATGATATCATGGAAGTATAAAAAGTAGAGAAAATCGCACGAATTTCACTACTCTTAAAAAATCCAAGGAAGTGATATAATGACTGATAAACAAAAATACCAGGCGGAACGCTGGAAGCTCTTAATTGAAGATGAAACCAGAAATGAAATGAAATTAAAGGACTGGTTAAAGCCTCGAGGTATAACTAAAGACGCGGTTTGCCGAACGCTGCATTAAACCTGTGGCCTTGTTAAGAAACGCTTCGCTTTTCAGCTTTTCTATACAGGGCGCTGAGTCGAGCATGGTCTTTCACAGTCTTATGGAGACTGCTAAGGCTAACGGTGCCGATGGATACTGGTATATTAGGTATCTTTTCGAGTTTCTGCCTTCCAAGCTCGATGAGAAAGACAGGAGTTTTCTAAGTGCAACTACTCCATGGTCCGAAGAGTACAAGGCATACGAAGCAGCTAATCGCCATAAGGTTGAATCATACCGAGATTATGACAACCTGGCAGAAAAACCAAAAACTCCGCGTAAAAAAGACCGGGCAAATATCGCCTAACGGCAACACAGTTAACTTGAATGCCCACAAAATCAAAAGCGTTAACAGCAACTGCATCGACTGCAGTTATTGTTAACACTTATTATATCATTTCAGATATCAATTGAATAGACACGTTATATTTTACGCTTACAATCAGTAATCCGGCTGTTTAGGCCTCGGCATTACGGCGCTGGCTTACAGGAAGAGGAGAGTGGGTATCCGGTGAAAAAATATTATGTTGTTTTCTGAAAAGATATTGCTGATTTCATATTTGTATGATACAATAAATTTAAACGAAATTCGGCAAAAATAAAGAAGTGCCGAAAATAATAAAATTATTTTGAAACCAGTATTCTTTAAGTGGAAGGTGATGGAAATGACAGGAAAATACGATATTCCTTATGATCAGATGATTCTTTCGGTAGATGAACTAAAAAAATCAGGATTTTCTTATTATAAAATCAACCAGCTGGTAGAAGAAGGTACACTTGTTAAATTGAATAAAAAATATTATGAAAATACAAATTATATAGGAGAAGAATCAGATTTTTACTATATATCCGCATACGTTCCTCAGGGTGTTGTTTGTCTTATGAGTGCAGCGGCATATTATTGTCTGACAACGTACAGAACAAGTACAATAGATGTAGCAATTCAAAGAAAATCAAGGGTATCAAAAATGCCGGACTGGCCTGAACTGTCAGTGTATTATTACGCAGACAAGCGTTTTGAGACAGGTGTTGAAACTGTTCAGGAGGGAAAAAATCATTTTAAAATCTATGATATAGAGAAAACGGTTGTTGATATTGTAGATTTTCGTGAAAAAGTTGGTATTGAGGAAGCAAAAGAAGTACTTGTTAATTATCTTAAGCGAAAAGACAGAAATCTTAACAAGATTATTAAATATGCACAGCTTCTGAAATGTGAAAAAATTATTAAAACATATCTGGAGGTTCTTGTATGATAAATCCGGTTTCGGTAAAAGACAGATTAAAAAATCAGGCTAAAGCTGATGGAAGAACAATGCAGGATGAGCTGGTGACCTATGGTCTGGAGCGTACAATTTACAGGTTATCTGTTTCTGATTACGCAGAACGGTTTACTTTAAAAGGCGGTATTTTTTTATATGCATTGTTTGACGGAAATTATGCAAGGGCTACTATGGATATAGATCTTTTAGCGCAGCATATTTCTAATGATGCAGAGAAAATGAAGAAAGTTTTTCATGATATTTTCTCTATTGAGTGTGATGATGCTTTACGATTTGATTTGGATTCATTGGAAGTAATTTACATTACAGAATTTAAGGAATACCATGGTGTAAACGTATCGATAATGGGATATTTAGACAGGACAAAGGTTCCGGTTTCTATAGACATAGGTTTTGGAGATGTAATCTATCCGCAGCGTATGCAGATGTTCTTTCCTGTCCTGCTTGATATGGATTCACCTAAGGTATATGCATATTCCATTTATTCTGTAATTGCTGAAAAATTTGAAGCATTTGTTTCACTTGGACTTGCAAATGGCAGATATAAAGATTTTTATGATATTTATGTGCTTTCGGAAAAATATGATTTAAACGGAAATGAATTAAAGAATGCCATTATGGAAACATTTTTACACAGGGGAACCGGTTTTGATGATATAGCGGCATTTGAACCTGATTTTACAGAAGATACTTCGAGACAGGGGAGATGGAATTCTTTTATAAAGAAAAAGAAAGCTATGATAAAAATTGAATTTACGCAGGCTATAGAACAAATTAAAAAATTACTTATACCGATTGTAAAATCAATAGAAACAAATAAAGATTTTAATCATAAGTGGGATAAAGACAGGAAAGAATGGAAATAAAAAATTCATTCTATCAGACAGTTCGGAATTACAGCACTGGCTTACAGGAAGAGGTGAGTGGAAAAAATTTAGTCAAATAAAAGTCTTTTTAATATTACCATATTATGAGAAAAAATTACCTCTTAGGGCGAACAGCTTACCTCTTAGGGCGAAACTATAGACAGCCGGTATCTCAATGTGTTATTATTATTTTGCTGCAGCGAACAAAAAATGATTGTTAA
>JAUNJJ010000347.1 GCA_030533325.1 Oscillospiraceae bacterium | reverse complement strand
TTCGAAACCATTTCCTTAACAACAATACCTTCCAATCCTAAAGCACAAAGTATTGTAAAAAACGAAATGTATGAAGCCGCATAATTGATTGTTCCATAATTTGAAGGACCAAGATATCTCGCACTAATAACGCCAATAATCAGCTGTACAGCCATTTGGTATATTTGAGCAAAAACAATCCATCCCGTATTTCGAATAAAGTTGCTTTTAAATATCCTCTCTACTATACTTTTCATACCATTTTTTAGTTCCTTCCGGCTCTAGTTCTAACAGCCGTTTTTACACCTTCTAATCCTATACGAATCAATTTCTTCCAATGTAGTCCTTTGATATCATATCTCGTTATCAGATTTGTATTTACCTTGCTTGCTCTACACTTCTGATGAACATCATATAAATACATCCCTTCACCTCTCTGAGGTGAAATACAGTTCTGTTCAATCGGACGATATATCAACCCGATGTGCTCTACTTTCTTATATGGGAGTTCCCTTGTTGAAACAACATAGTCCGCATCCCCATAGAATTCTCGATTACCATATAAGTCCAAGACCTTTTTCCCCTTGTACTTCCTGAAGATAATATCCTCCAATCCAATACGTTCAAAAAACACATCATATTTTACCGCATCCTCAAATCTTGGAAGTCTAAATTCCATCGAGCCGTTAAGCAATGGAACCTGATAGTCGTTATTTGGTATCTGACAATGCTGTCCGGCATCAGAGGCGTTCGTTGACAAGGAAATCATAGGGTAGACAAAATATTTATCTGTTTCAACAATATATCTCATAAAGTATTTCAGCCATGAATGGCTATTCCAATTCGCTATATAGGAAGGCAATAAACTTCCTTCGGATAAATCAGAGTTCTCATGAAGCACATACCATTCTTTAAAACCAATCCACATTTTCTTCGTCCAGCATTGCCCCCACGACTGCGCAAACTGCATCATAAAGGCATCATAGCCGTTGTGATCTGGTTCGAACGGCCTACACACCCCAGGATGAAACACATGTTTATACAAAGAAATTCCCGCAATATGTTCATCGTTCTTATAGAACTCTACCGCTTGTTTGGTGTAAGAATAGAAATATTCCGACACTAATAAATCATCTTCTAACACTACTACAGCATCATACTTTTCAGATAAATCTCCACATTGCAAAATATGTTTCCTTAATCCCTGACGTTCCGAGAAAGCTCTTATTATTTTTTCTCCGTGCTTCCAATCGGTTTGCTCTGCAATAAAAACAATTTCCTTTTGTTTTTCTCCCCGATCTATGCTTATAATTAAGTCCACTGGATCGTTTTCATACTCAGCCTGAACCAAAGAGCCTAACAAGGTTTTCATAGATTCAGGCCTATTATATCCCACAGCCACAATTGCAAATTTCATCAGCACAATCCCTCCGATTTAGTTTTCTTCCGAATAAATAGCATAAAATAGAAGAAAGCTAAAACAAATTCCGGTGAATAAACAAGCCACCTCGTACTGGCGTTGAATATTTGTATTGACATAAGGATATAATACGCAATAAACAGTAAATGTCCGGCTCTTGCATTCTCAT
>JAUNJJ010000346.1 GCA_030533325.1 Oscillospiraceae bacterium | reverse complement strand
ATGAAAAGAGTACAGAGGGGATTGCCTCTATGGTTAAGCAATCTGATGAAATGGCTTCTGCACTAGAAAAGTATGCTGAACAATTGGCAAAATACAAGAGAGATACCAATGCTGATGAAGTAAGGCAAGAACATAAAAAATACACAAAGGCAAATGAAACTATGCCGAAAGACTTGGATGCAAAAATGAAAAGTGTGGCAGATATGTTTAAGCAGAATTTCAAGGAAACCAACAAATTATCAATGGATTTCTTGAATAGCCTTATGAGTAGCAATTATTATATCAATAAATAGTACGTATGGATGAAGATATAGGAATGGGGTGATGTTAGTATGAATTTAACGATAAATAAGAAGTTCTCTGCTGACATCCCTAATGCCCAAAAACAAGAGATTAATCGTAATCCCAAATCTGTTTTTGCTGGTACACTGAATATGAATAATTCAAATCAGATGATAAATCAGAAAAAAGAGTCTGCAAGAAAGCAGGCTATGAAACTGATGAAGGATGCATTTGATAAAGGAGAGAAGAAAATAAATGCGATTCAGAATCTAAGAGATGAGAAGGTTTCAATGAAGGAAGACAATTATGATATCAAGAAAAAAATCGGTTACATTGATGAAGAGGTAGCAGGTCTTCCTGAGAAATATGGTGTCGATGCAAAGAGTCAGGAATACAAGGATTATGAATTGCTAAAAAAATACCAAGAAAATAAAATTGGTATATTATTTGGTTCATTTTCTAAAGAAGAAGTATCCAGATTGAAGGAATTGCAAGATCAACCATTAACAGCATTTCAAAAGGAAGCATTATCTTTCAATGACGCAAGAATTGAATTCCAGCATAGTGTTAAAGATAATGACGATAAAATAAAGATATGGGATCAGAAGATTAGGGATGCCGAAATAGATCTTTTAAAGTTTGATGATATTGGAGAAGCCAGAAAAGCAGCTGATGATATTTTAGCAGCGGTTGACAAGGATATTATCAACATGATGTTTGAACAGGTGAAAAATCATGTTGATGAAGAATTTGAAGAAAAGAAAGAGAAGGCTTCCAAGGAGAATGATATTGAAGAAACCAATAATCATGTAAGAAATAATCATGAGGACGAGAAAGAACAGGAAGAAATAATAGAGGGTCAAATTGAAATTGATCGTATGAAAAATCATATTATTAATTCAGATAGTACTAGTGATAATTATGAACAAACACAAACTAGAATTTATAATCTTATGAAGGAAAATAAGATGGTTAATGAGGACATAAAAGGAATTGAAATTGACCTTAGTTTCTAGATAGTAAATGATAAAGGATGCTAATTGTTACATACATAAATAATACTTAGATGAAGAAATGAATGTGGGTTAGAAATTTGATTTTAAAGGATAAAATATTAGCACAAACTAAAGAGAAAACAATCTATTGTCGATATATATTATAGCTAAGGAAAGCGCTTTATTCAAAGGAATGACACTTTGTATGAGGCGCTTTTTATTATATTTGTACGAGGAGGAAATAGTATGGATATAGGTTCAGTTAATGGAAATGAATATTCCATGGATTAT
>JAUNJJ010000345.1 GCA_030533325.1 Oscillospiraceae bacterium | reverse complement strand
TCTTTCCTCAAACTCTTATAAAGCTCCTTAGCCATAGCATCCTGAACCTTACTGTAAAACTCCGGATCATTGAACAGCTTATCGAACGATTCATTATTATTCAGGAAACATTGTGTAACAATTTCCTTGAACTTATCAGGAAACAGGGAATTGACGAACATCTCAGTCGAGTTATCCTTTGCATATTTCTTAAACTTCTTTACTTCCGTATCGTTCATGAACATCTGGTAAATACCTTCAACGATAACTCTGTCCGTATCCGTAAACTTTCCGTCAAATCGTTCATTAACCTTATCAATGATACTCTGAAGTGTATCCTTCTTCTTTTCCTGATTTTTCGGAGCAGTGCTGTCGGAAGGTACGAATACAGCCGGCTTTTCATTAAGGAATATCTGTCCTTCAAATGTTTTATTGAAAGACGCATACTCAAGTTTGATTTTATCATCAATATCAACAGGTTCAGTACCCGGTCTCGGAAGAATCTTCACAAGGTTTGTTGTGTACTGAAATTCGTTGAAAAGGTCTTCATCATGCAGACTTACAAGGTTAGTGATATATGAATATGCTCTGTTAAATCTGCGGATAAAGTCTCTGACGATATTCTGTTCTTTTTCAGCCAGATCCATGTAACGATAATATATCGGACGGAGAAGACCAGTAAGTTTTCCAAGAGCTGTTGCTGTCTGGGATTTTCCGGACTGTGATGACATGAGTTTAATAAACGCATTAACATCATCATAGTTATAAAGCATGTAATCTTTAATCTTGCTGCGGAGATCGTAAACATAGTTCAGGTCTGTATCACCCATGAGCATGGTTTCTTCATAATAAGGAAGAAATGCCTTTTGTATATCTTCGTCAGTATTAGTAAAGTCAAGTACAAATGTACTCATCTTCCCCGATGTAGTACGGTTAAGTCTTGAAAGTGTCTGTACTGCAGTAATGTCTCTGAGTTTCTTGTCAACATACATTGAATGAAGAAGTGGTTCATCAAAACCAGTCTGATATTTATTGGCAACAACAAGAATGTTATATCTGCTGCTGTGAAATGCCGCTCTGAATTTCTTGTCAGTATTTATATATCTTCCTTCTTCATCAAGATTGAGTGAAGCTTCTGTATATGGCTTTTCTGACGGCATATCATCAAGTGTAACTTCACCTGAAAATGCGACCATTACATCTGTACCGGCACATTCTTCCGGATGTTCCTTGATATACTGCTTTATTGCAAAGTAATAACGAACAGCATTTGCTCTGCTGTCGGCAACAACCATAGCCTTACCTTTACCGCCAATCTGATAACGTCCGTTCTCAAGGAAGTTAGTCATTATCATTTCAGTTTTATGTGAAATGGTGTATCCATGACTCTTGTAATACTTGAAAAGTGCTTTTGACGCCTTACCTTCAATAAGCTCAGGGTTATCCTCTGAAACCTTCACAAGTTTAAATGCTTCCTTTACTGTTGTATAGCTCTGAAGAACATCATGGATAAATCCTTCTTCAATAGCCTGTCGCATAGAATAAATATGGAACGGTCTGTGCAGTATAGTTCCGTCATCCATTCTTTCG
>JAUNJJ010000344.1 GCA_030533325.1 Oscillospiraceae bacterium | reverse complement strand
CTTGAGTACAGCAACGTCCTCCTTAAGTTCAGCGACTTCACTCTTGAGTACAGCAACATCTCTTTCAACGTTTGATAAACGCTGGTCAATATTTCTGAGTTCATATTTCATTTCAGAAATATCGGATTTCATTTCCATAAGTACTGACAAAATCTTTTCTTCCATTGTTATCTCCTTCCTTAAAAAATAATATTGGCATCTACTATATTTTAACATATATTCAATAAGAATACAATATCATAAATTTCACAAAGTTTCCTGTAAATAACAGGTGATATTACATAAACTGACAAACCGTCTTAGGCTTTACTAATGCTATTATAGCATATTTACCGGGTCGAATCAATGTGTAAAAATGAATAAATCCTGTCATCCCAAATGATGATGATTTTGGGACAGCAGGATTTTTGTTGTTGTTAATCATGTAATCTGACGGTCATTTTACGTTTTTGGGGTATGGTTCCTTCTGATTAGTTATAACAGAAAAATATATATTTACTCATTTTTCGAGTAAATTATAACAATTATCTTCAGAATAATGTATACTAATTCTGTTGGTAAATGCTATTCAATAAAAATTTTCGCAGAATATTATCTTTTGCGAAAAATTTATAAAAAATATGCTTAATAATATAATTCACTAAATTAACACTTTTTTATTTTAGCATAATCAATAAATAAAGTCAATAGTGTTTTACTTCCTTTACTAACAGTATTTGTATCTACTACTATATTTCGGCACATATGTAGCTAAAATACAATATTTCAATTTCTACAAAGATTCCTGTAAAATATAGGTAATATTACATAAACTGACAAAACCTGATGCTGTTTTTACTACTATTATACCACAACACCAAAGCCAGTTCAATGCAGAAAAAAGAATTGGTATGGATTTTTGCTGGATTACTGGATTAAAGGACTGGTTAAGGTGAAGGGGATTATGCGAGAGAGACACCAAAAAAACATCCCACCGGACAGCAATGATGCTGAAACAATGGGATGTGTGTTATTAAATTCAGTGAATCAAACCTTTATTTTATTCCAAATTCATCGTAAAGCTTCTGACGGTATTCGGCATCTGCTGCAGCTTTGAACGCATCGTCTTTTCTATCAGCTTTTTCAAGTGCCTTGATTAAAGCACCAAGCTTCTTTTCACCATTGGCCTCGCCTTCACGTTTGCCTTTACGTTCGCCTTCGAGCCTGCTGTCATCCAGGAGTTTTTTAATACCTTCACCCATTTTTATCACCTCTTTCCCTTCCGGTATACTAATATTCAGACCGGTCAGTTTTTTAATAAGACTTGCTTCGGATCTTGTTATCTCCTCATTGATACCTGTTAATCTGTCAGATTTGCTTTCATCACTGGCATAAGCAACAGCTCTGAGAATGGTCTTCAGATTCGTATCCATGCGGTTGAAGTCATCTTCACTCATCTGATGCGGATCGACAAGGATGAATCTGTAATCGGGAACAAGCTCCCTGATTATTCTGTTTCTCTGATACTTATCATCTTCTGAATCAAGCATCTGGTGAATGGATACCGGAGCATCCCATTTTTTATCACTG
>JAUNJJ010000128.1 GCA_030533325.1 Oscillospiraceae bacterium | reverse complement strand
TTTCGTGACAGTCAAGTAGAGCAGTTTTCGGTCATTTCGGGGTAGCAAAAACAGTGTGTTACCATATCTTTGCTATAAATATTATACCAGATATTAATATAGAATATGATGACAATGTATTTTCAGTATATCTGATATTATATGAAAGATAGAAGGTTCTTCTGCACTCCTGGTCGGTGAGTTCAGAATAAACTATATAAGTTATCGTGTGTATGCTACGAAAACAACGAAAAATAAAAACAATGTCAAACAGCGAATTTACGTTGTTTGACATTGTTTGTTTTTTTATAGTAAAAGTTTTTACAGGGAATTTCTCTCAGCTTCTGAAGGGCTTTTGTGAAGAATAATTTCAAATCGTGCAGTTATTCGGTTATTCGTATAAACTCCAGACTGCCGCCAATGCAATCAGTGCAGCGGCTGCAACTGAAAAATGAATCAGAAACACATATAATGATCTTCTTTTTTTCTCTGCAGGAGCAGATATTCTGTCGGGAACATTTGAATTAATGTATTCTGCCGCTTCTCTTGCGATGTGTCTTTCCGGAACGTTGTTCATTTCAGGACGTATATAGAGTACGGCTTTTTCAAAATACATATTTCCGGTATCGTTGATTTCCACAATGCTTTTATTTACACCTTTTAACATATGATTTTTCCTCCTTTGTATATGGTAATATTTGACTAACTGCGATGGGTTTATTCATATTTAAACCTGAAATATTTTTGTTTTTTTAACAGGTTGAAAGCTGTTGAAAAAACTGTTGAAAGTGTGGAATACCAGTGTGGTGTGTTGAAAAACTGAATTTTACTGTCGAAAAGTCTGTGGAAAGAGTGGAAAAACACAGGTGAAATACAATGTTGACAGTGTTGAAGCGGTTGAAAACAGCCTGGGTAAGGATTATTTCAGCTGACTTTTCAACATTGCATGCCGGTGCGGAATGTGCTATACTAAAAATATAACAGCCGGAAAATAAGATTCGGAGGGAAAATATGGATTACAGTATAACCAAAAACGGCATTCTTGTATGCCAGAAGGACTTTGACCCGGAGCAGACACTTGACTGCGGACAGGCGTTCAGATGGAGCAAAAATGCGGATGGAAGCTTTGAAGGATACTTTCTGAACAGCTATCTGAAAATCTCACAGACAGATAAGGAATGTTTTCTGTTTCATGATATTTCTGAGAACGAGTTTCTTGATGTGTGGAAGGATTATTTTGATTTTGATACTGATTACGGTGAGCTTAAAAGAAGATTTTCAGAGGACAGCATACTCTCGCAGGCATGTCAGTTTGCCTCAGGAATACGGCTTCTCAGACAGGATGCATGGGAATGCCTGTGCTCGTTTATAATTTCACAGAACAATAATATCCCGCGGATAAAGGGTATAATATCAAGACTCTGCGAAAAATTCGGCGGATTTCCTGATGCCGCAGCTCTTTCAAAGGAAGATGCGGAATCACTTGCCTTTTTAAGAGCAGGGTTTCGGGCGAAATATATAGAAGATGCAGCTCTGAAGGTTTCTTCCGGTGAAATAAACCTTTCCGAAACATCAGGGATGAAACTTAATGAGGCAGAGAAGGAACTGATGAAAATAAAAGGGGTAGGTCCGAAGGTAGCGGCCTGCGTGCTGCTTTTCGGAATGCACAGAATGGATGCATACCCTGTTGACGTATGGATAAAAAGAGTCCTTGAGACATTCTATCCTGATGGAATGCCGGAATGCACAAAGGGTTTTGAGGGTGCTGCACAGCAGTATCTTTTCCACTATGTGCGCTGCAATCCGGAAAAACTGAAGTAAGACAAAAATGGTTCAAAACAATAAAAAAATACAGTTTTATTGTGAATAAGTTGTGAAATCTGCGGAATAATTCTTGACAAATTTGTAATTTTGCTGTATTATGAGTATGTGAAATTATTTTTATGTGTAAGGAGGGGACTGCATTGAGGGATAAAAGAAATATAAATGTCGGCCTGCTCGTAAACAGCATTCATAATGATTATTCCACACTTCTCTGCAAGGGTGCGGCTGTTTCTGCAGAAGAACTTGGTGTAAACCTCCTTATAATTCCCGGCCGGGAACTTAACTACACATGGGACAATATAGAGATAAACAGATTCGAATATCAGAACAATGTACTTTATTCATATGTCACAGAGGAAAATATTGACGTTCTTCTTGTATCACTCGGAACGGTTGGTTTCTTTCTGAGTCCTGAAGAAAAGAAGGAATTTCTTGACCGGTATAAGGGAATAAAGACTATTGCAATGGAATCCGAAATTGAAGGATATCCGTCCATTGTATTCGGAAATGAAGGACTCAGAGAAGAGATAGAGCATATAATAAAAGTTCACAACAGGAAAAAAATCGCCTTTATAAGCGGACCGAAAACAAACTCTGTTGCAAATGAGCGACTTCAGCTTTACAGAGATATAATGAAGGAAAATAATCTTCAGGTTTGTGAAAACTATATTGCATACGGTGATTTTACTGATTACTGTGACACAGTGATAGAGGATTTTTTAGAAAGAAATACTGACAATATCCCTGAGGCAATATGCTGCGCAAATGATTCTATGGTAGTTTCTGTTAAAAGAGTTTGTGCAAAACGCGGACTCAGATTAGGAAAAGATATACTTGTAACAGGATTTGATGATGCAGTATTTGCAAATGTAATGGATCCGCCTCTTACTACGGTAAAGTCCAATATCATGAATATGGGATATCAGGCAGTCAGAAGTGCGGTAAGCTACTTCAGAACCGGTCACATGGAAAAGACATTTGTAAAAACTTCTCTTATAGTACGTCAGTCATGCGGATGTGATGCCGAATCAGTCCGTCTTGCAGAAACAAAGGAAATACGCAGTGAATTTGAAAAAAATCAGCTTGTCAGAAATATAACAGAGTATGCACTGAAAAAATCAACTCTTGATATCATTCCTGCGGCTCAGACTGAGGCGATTGAAAAATTTGTTTCAGATGTATATGACAGAATTCTGAGCGGACGGGATTTCAGTTTCAGTGAGGCGAGTGCAATGGTTGCGGAACTTATGTGTGAGGAAAATATGGATTTTCTCACCTTTGACGCAGTTAATGCACTTATGTTCGCACTTAAAAAGATATCATTTGAAATCATGGGTGATGAACACAGGGATATGGTGTTTTCTGTGTTTGAACGTTTTTTCAGATGTATCAGTCTCCAGTTTGCTGAAGAAAGTCATAATATAGAAAAAAGAATGATCTCGGACAGATATGTTTTTGCCCGTATTGCTGATGATATGATGGCTAACGGAAACAATGAAAATGAGTGTTTTCGTCTTCTGATGAATGATATCAGCAATCTTAATTTAAAAAGCTGTTATCTGTATCTTTATCATAATTCACTTCTTGATTTCAGAAGAATATCGACCGGGGAGGATAATACAAAGTGGGAACGTCCTCAGAATATCTATCTGAAAGCTCTGTATGAAAACGGAAAATGTTTTATACCTCAGCCGGAGGAGCAGTGCATAAACTATGATGAGTTTATGAGTCACAGATTTTTTCCGTTCAGTCAGCGAAAGACAATGATTCTTCAGGCACTTTATTTTAATGACGAGCAGTACGGAGTTATGCTTGTTGAAACCGGTGCCGGTGCGATGTCAGAGGTTATGAATATATCAAAACAGATTTGTACAGCAATCAAGCTTACTCAGTTTATGAATCAGCTTGAAGGTGCACTTGAGGATGTCAGAAGGATTAATATCCGTCTCAGTGCTGAATCAGTTTCAGATCAGCTGACAGGAGTATATAACAGAAGAGGATTTATCAACGAATCAGAAAAAATACTTTCCGTATGTAAAGGTGAACATCATACCGGAGCTGTTCTGTATGCCGACCTTGACTGCCTTAAAACTATAAACGACACTTTCGGTCATAAGGAAGGCGACTTTGCGATAAGAAAGATATCTGAGCTTCTTGTAAGCAATCTGAGACATGGAGATATTGTCGGACGTGTCGGCGGCGATGAATTTGTGGCCTTCATAATGGATACAGATGAACAGCAGATAAATGATATCTGTCAGAATATAAAAAAATGCGCAGACAGCTTTAACAGTGAAAGCGACAAGCCTTACAATATTGGTGTAAGCATGGGTGTATATTTCTTTGACACATTTGACAGGGAAAATATCGACCAGCTTATGTCAGGTGCTGACGGCAATCTGTATATCAGTAAAAAAATCAAAAACAGAAATATACTGAAGAATGAAGCTGTAATGGGATAGAATGAATTTCAGGAGAAAGATATGGATAATGAACATGGTTTCCCGGATTACTTTGATGCAGAACTTAGTGTATCTGAAGACAAACTTTGTGATGCAGCTGAGCTTTTCAAGGTTTTCGGGGATTCAACAAGGGTCAGAATTTTATTCCTTCTGGTGAAAAAAGAAATGTGTGTTTGTGAAATAGCCCAGCTTTTAGGTATGCAGCAGTCGGCTATTTCTCATCAGCTCAGAGTACTTAAGCAGGCCAGGCTTGTTAAGTACCGCAGGGAAGGAAAAACAGTGTTTTATTCACTGGCGGACAGACATGTTGAAACTATACTCTATCAGGGGATAGAGCATGTAAGTGAGTAATAAAAAACTGATCAGGCAGTGGTTAGCCTGTCAGGAGCGGAAAGGAACAGACTTATGAAAAAATTTAAGAGATTTGCAGCAGCTGCGGCAGCTGTTATGCTTGCAGCTGCGACTGTTTCGTGCGGAACAGACAAAGGCGGTGAGCAGACAGACAAGCTTGATAAAGCTACAAGAGAAGAACTTGCAAAGATTGCGGCTCAGGATCCGAGACTTACCGGCGAACTTGAGAACAAGACAATAAAGTGGATGGCAAACTGGGGCTTTTCAACCGAAAACCATCCTAACCTTGTAGTCTTTCAGGAGAGATACGGCGGCAATATCGAAGAGACTATAATTGACTGGGACGTAAGGTATGACAAGCTTGCAACAGCTATTAACGGTGATGAGGGAATAGACTTTTTCCCTGCCGGAGATACTGATGCATTCCCGAAGGGTGCTATAAAGTCAATGTTTGTTCCGGTTGATGACTATATTGATTTTGATTCTGAACTCTGGAAAGATGTAAAGGACGCAAACGATCTGTTCCTCTGGGATGATAAACACTATGTTATCTGCACTGATCTGAGCGGTGCAAATACAGCAGTTTTCTATAATAAAAAGACAATCGAAGACTACGGCCTTGATGATCCGAAGGAACTCTTTGACAAGGGTGAATGGACATGGGATACTTTTAAGAAGATGCTTGATGAATTCGTGGATCCCGAAAACGGTCTCTATGGTATAGACGGTTACTGGACTGAGGCAGCACTTTCACTTACAACCGGTGTTCCTTATGTAGGACTTGAGAACGGAAAGCTTGTAAATAACCTTAAGGATCCGGCTATAGAGAGAGTTCAGAACTTTATGACAGATCTCTACAATGACGGATGCGTTATAGACAAGGAGATGTTTGACTGGGCTGAAAAGCCAAACTTCATAGGCGAAGGCAAGGAGCTTTTCTATCCGTGCGGTCTCTGGGCGGTATACAAGCCTGCGGAAGAATGGCAGAAAACACTTGGCAAAGATGCGTTTTTTGTACCTATGCCTAAGGATCCGAAGGCAGACAATTATTACATACCGGCAACAGTCGAAGGCTTCATGATGGTTTCAGGCGGAAAGAATCCTGAAGGTGTTGCAAAGTTTGCAGAATGTAAGAGGGCTGTCATGCTCAATGATGATCTGAGAAGTATTGGCGAGGACATGGTGATAGAGTCATACGGCTGGACTCCGGAGATGGTTGAGATGAGAGACAAAATGACAGAGATGGCTCAGGAGCACCCTGTATTTGACTTCTATGTCGGAGTCAGCAATGATCTTACGGATACTCTTGACAGTGCTGAGACCGGTATAAGAAATTCACTTCAGTGCGGCGGTTCATGGTCTGAAACAGTAGGAGCATGCTACAGTGTTGTTGACGCACTTATTGAGGATGCAAATAACGGAAAATAAAAAAAGAGGGACTGTTACAGTCCCTTTATTTTTTTGCCCTGCCATGTATCCCTTCTTTTAAGTTCCCTGTCTATACCGTTCAGAACAGAGCGCTTGTCGCATGTCCAGAGAGGGGCGGCAAGGGTATTTTTGTCACCGTCGCCGGTGAGCCGTTCTATTACGATATCCGGATGCATTATTTCAATCTGGTCACATACGATATCTGTATATTCATCTTTTGTAAGCAGATGAAACGGATTTTCTTTATACATGGATTCAAGTACAGTACCTTTTATAATATGCAGCATGTGTATTTTGATGCTCTTCGGTCTGAGAGTGCTTACCTTTACAGCAGTCTGCATCATCATTTCTCTGGTTTCACAGGGGAGGCCGTTTATGATATGGATACAGGTGTTTATTCCGGCCGACTTAAGTTTGGAATACGTTTCCATGAATTCTTCAAAGGAATGACATCTGTTTATAAGTCCGGCTGTATTGTCATGAATTGTCTGAAGTCCAAGTTCAACTGTCAGAAATGTTTTTTCCGACAGCCTGTTCAGATATCCCAGTACTTCGTCAGAGATGCAGTCAGCTCTTGTGGCTATGGTTATCCCGGCTGTTCCCGGAAATGACAGTGCTTCCTCATACAGTGGAATAAGTTCAGACAGAGGAGCATATGTATTTGTACCAGCCTGAAAATATGCTATATAAACCGAGCTTTTCCATTTTGCCGAGAGGAGTTCTGTCTGTTGTTTCATCTGTTCGGTTATGGATGAACAGATATTTCCGGAGAAGTCTCCGCTGAGTGCAGGGGAACAGTAAATACATCCGCCATGACCTTTGGTTCCGTCTCTGTTCGGGCAGGTCATGCCTGCATTTAACGAAAGTTTAATTACCTTTTCTCCGAAAATGCTGCGAAGATATCTGTTTTGTGTGAAGTATCTTTTATTATCGCTTCCTGTAACAAAGTTATTCATATATAACGCCTTTCATTTTTGTGCAAAGTGTTCTATCTTTAACAAATATATTGATTTTACTTTTCTGATGTGGTATACTGAATTAGCAGATAGTTTAATTTCATATTAAAATCATTGTAAATTAAAGTGAAAAAAGTATATTTAAGGAGGAATGAGGAATGGCTAAGATATTAGTCACAGGTGCCTGTGGCCTTATAGGTAAAAAAATCTGCTCAGGACTTCTCAAAAGGGAAAACGAAGTGATAGGGACTGACCTTAAATCAGACGAATATAATGAGGGTAAGGATGGATACAGGTTTGTAAAGGCAGGCGGACGTGACCGTTCAGTTTTTGAAGAAATGTTCAGAAAAGAGCAGTTTGATGTTGTGGTACACTGTGCGTGTACAGCTGACAACGATCTTTCAGATACTATAACAGAAGATGATATAGCTGAGAGTGCGGTTTATGATGATTATATTTATACTCTTTCCGTTGCTTCAGAGGTTAAGCAGTTTATTCTTATAAGTACCAGTCAGGTATATGATTATCCGAAATCAAGAGAGCCGATCAGAGAAACTGATAAACTGAAGATAGTTTCAAACTATGCAAAATTAAAAAGAGCAGCAGAGAAAAAACTTGCCGATGCTGTAAGGGATGCACAGACAATCATTGCCGCATCACTGAGGGTTGCACCGGTTTATACGAGCGATTTTGCGGATAATCTTCTCAGCAAGATTTATGATCCTGAGACAGGTGGGCTTTTTGTATATCATTCTGGTGACTATGGTTTTCAGTTCTGCTGTCTTCATAATCTCGTTGAATTTATTATGTGTTTTGTCAAATATGCTGATGACAAGACGTACACCGGACTGTACAATATCGCTGACAGCAACATTTGTTCAGCCAGAGAGATAATAAAATTTGCAAGAGACAGAAAAACGTACGGTCCTGTTATCCAGCGTAACGTAAACAAGGATATTATGAAGGCAAAGCTTGGAAAGCTTACGAACCGGAATGATATTAAGACGAATTACCGTTACAATGATATGGATACGTTTTTTAACAACAATGTTCTTGATGGTACAAGGGCTAAGAAACTCTGTAACTTCAAGTGGAATATTGAGAATACCAAGTGATTATTATTTTTACATATATTAAGCCGGAATGATTAAACGTTCCGGCTTTGTTTTTTATATCATAGTATGCTGCGCCATTTTTCGATTATTTCTGAGCATGTGTCCAGTTCGGATGCAGAGATGGCATCTTTGAGTTCGTTGAAGATTGCTGTGCTTTCATTGTTGAATTTGAATTTGCCAAGTTCTTCAGCGACTTCATCCATTGTCAGAGAGTCGAAGTCTTCTATTGCTTCAGCAAGTTTATCGAGCATTTCGTTTATCTGATCACTGTCAGCTTCCTTTTCCTCATCTTCATCAGGAACATCAGGGAAGAGATATTTGAGACTCTTTTTATATCCGCGGTATTCTTCAAGCATCGAAGCTGTTGTTGCACGGATAAGATCAATATTGCCTTCGTTACCCGCTTTTTCCATATCAGCAGCAACGGCTGATACATGTTCAGCACCAATCTGTTTTGAAGTGCTCTTGAGAGCGTGAACTTCAATAGTGTAATTTTTCCAGTCTTCATTGTTATAGTGGTTTTCGATTGAACGTGCTTTTTGTTCTATAGAGCAGTAATACTGTTTAAGTACTGTCAGGAATAATTTTTCTGTACCAAGAAGTGAAAGTGCAAGTTTAACATTGAGACCTTCGATTTCAAGCGGACCGCTTCTTTGTCCCGGCGCAGCCGGAGCAGGTCTTGCTGAAGCCGGAGCAGG
>JAUNJJ010000343.1 GCA_030533325.1 Oscillospiraceae bacterium | reverse complement strand
TATTTCCGATATTATGATGCCGGAAACCGATGGATTTGAGTTTGCTGAGACAATCCGTCAGCAGGATAAAAACATCCCTATTCTTTTTATGACTGCAAGAGATGATTTTTCTGCCAAAGAGAGGGGATATCATATTGGTATTGATGATTATATGGTAAAACCTGTCAATATGGACGAGTTACTTCTGCATATTGAGGCTCTTCTACGACGGGCTCATATTGCAGCAGAAAAGAAACTGACTTTAGGAAGTCTTGTATTGGATGAAGATGAAGTTTCTGCGACTGTAAGTGGAGAACCTGTTGTACTGACCTTGCGGGAATTCGAAATTCTCTTCAAACTTCTTTCCTATCCGGGAAGGGTCTTTACCCGCAGCCAACTGATGGATGAATTTTCAGGTATAGAAAATGAAAGTGGTCTTAGAACTGTAGACGTACATGTCACAAATCTGAGAGCAAAATTTTCGCATTGCAATAGCTTTAAGATTACGACTGTTCGTGGATTGGGATATAAGGCGGTGATTCAATGAAGAAAGATCCTCGTATCAATGCCAAAAGTATCACTTTCGGTAATTATATTATTATTTTCCTGATTATGCTTTTCTTTTGTGGGAGTTATGCAGGACTCTACTTTATGCAGATTCAGAACGGTGAGTTGATTTATATTATTCTTTCCATGTTTGCATATATTATCGTAATAAGCCTCGCCGTCTGTGTGCTGTTTGCTTTTTTTAGGAGAAAAGTCCTTATGCGTCCGGTTTACCGATTGTGTGAAGCAGCACAAAAGGTAGCAAATGGTGATTTTTCTGTCCGGCTTTCGTCAATGCGGAAAGACGAAAAAAAAGATGAGTTTGAAGTTTTATTTGAGGATTTTAATACTATGGTTTCGGAGTTGGAAAGCACAGAAATCCTGAAAAACGATTTTGTTTCCAATGTTTCACATGAATTAAAAACCCCATTGGCTGTCATACAGAATTACGCTTCTATTTTGCAAAGTGATGAACTTACTGACGAAGAACGGAAAGAATATTCAAATCGTATCGGCGCAGCCGCAGATCGTCTGTCTGTCCTTGTCACGAACATTTTACAGGTCAATCGTCTGGAAAACCAGAAGATCACCCCCATTTTACATCCCTTCAATTTGAGTGAAGCTTTAAGCCGGTGTATTCTGAACTATGATACCCTGTTGGACGAAAAGCAGATTGAACTGGAAATACAATTGGATCAGAATTTGATAGTGAATGGAGATGAACACCTCTTAGATATGGTATGGAATAATTTAATTTCCAACGCGATTAAATTTACAACCCCAAAGGGAAAGATTGAGATTGAAGCAAAAAAAGAAGATGGTTTCGTATCTGTATCTGTTTCAGACAGTGGCTGCGGAATAAACGCAGATTCCCTTCATCACATTTTTGATAAGTTTTATCAGGCTGACACTTCTCATGCAACGGAAGGCAACGGACTGGGGCTTGCGTTGGTAAAACGCATTTTAGATTTACTGGGCGGAGATATATCCGTTGTCAGCGTAGCGGAAAAAGGTTCTGTGTTCACTGTAAAATTGTACTAACCAACATGAAACTTGTAGTAAAT
>JAUNJJ010000026.1 GCA_030533325.1 Oscillospiraceae bacterium | reverse complement strand
TTATATCAATTTATCAATACGTATTTTAATGTTTTTAATATTAATCTGCACCATACCCGCTCATATTTTTAAATATCTTTTCCGCTGCAGCAAAACTATAATACCATATTCACATGCTTCCTGTATACAGTTTCGCCCTAAGAGGTAATTAGTTCGCCCTAAGAGGTATTTTTTATCCATAATATGTCAAAAAACAGCCTTTACATTGAAAATAATTCTTTGTTTTTATACAAACATTACCTCTGATATTTTTCATCAAAAAATCCATAATAATATCACGGCACCAATTCAAAACAAATTATTTTAAAGGAGTTAATGATATGAAAGGCGAATATACTCAGAATGGTAAAGAAGCAATGGAACGTTTCAAGATGGAATGTGCCAATGAAATGGGAGTAAACCTCAAGCAGGGTTACAACGGCGACCTCACTGCAAGACAGGCTGGTTCTGTTGGCGGTCAGATGGTTAAGAAGATGGTAGAAAGCTACAAGATGCAGTAATTGCATTTCTGAGATAACATCGATTCTTTAGGAATATAAAAATGAGAGGCATGTACGAAGTGGTACGTGCTTCTTGTTTTTACTATTAACCTGCCATTCTTCATTAAGTGAGTCCGCTGTCAAGTGAAACGCGGGATAAATACAGGTTACATATCGACCGAAGTTACAGAAGAGCCTTAAATATGTAGTTTAATTAAATCTCATCAAGTCAGAACACTAGTGTACAGACACATTGATATTTAACATAACTTAATAATATGATAACGAATAGTTATAGCAACTTATTAAATATGTAGTTTAGTTAAATCTCATCAAGTCAGCACACTAGCTGAACATCATACCCGACACAAACAGTAATAGCCCCCTCAATTGAGGGGGCTATTACAATTTTAAAAGAAAAAAGCATGAGCCAGTCAAATACACACGGCTGGCTAACCCGTGAGTAGTAACGTTACACTAACGCCTTCTTGTATCCAATATATTCCTTTTACAATTGTAAGAAAGTCATAAGTTCCTGAAAACTTTTCCGCTTTTCTTATGCCCATTTTTAGGAAGGAGCGTGAATGCGTATGGGAATATTTACAGGTATTTTTATGTCAGGAGATAAGCCCACTAACATCTGATAAGATAGCTTTTGACAATGATCTGCCTGAACTGAAAACAATGATTGAGTCCGGAGTACCTCTCAGCAGTCCTGGTAAATGGTTTAGTCGAGTATATATTATCCGACTTTTAGGTTTCCAAACTTGTATTTTGGATTTTGGGAAACAGTGTGTATTATGTGTTTGTAAGCCAGTCCGAAAAGTCGATGATCTTTATGCCTTCATACTGATAGGAATCGTGACGTGTCCTTGCAATCAGCATCTTCGGATAAGCGTCCTGAACGGACAGCAGCGGAGACACCTCACGCTGAAATGTTTTGTCATCAGTAATGTTGTCAGATACCTGTATATACAGCTTCTCATCACGCTTGATTGCTACAAAGTCAATCTCTTTTTTATAAAGAACACCTGCATAAACCTCATAGCCACGGCGAAGCAGCTCTATTGCGACGATATTCTCAAGCACTCTTCCATAGTCCATGTTCTTTGTTCCGAGCATAGCATATCGGAAAGAGTGATCGCTGAGGTAATACTTCTCGGTGGTTGAGAGATATTTCTTTCCTTTGATGTCGTATCGTCGTACTTTATAGAATGCAAAGGCATTGCAAAGATACTGCATATATGAGCCAACAGTCTTGTGATTAATCTTGTCTTTGTTGCTGTTAAAGGTATCAGCGATATTTCTGGCTGATGTGAGGTTTGAGATGTTATCCATAAGGAAGTCGACAAGTCTGTCCATAAGAGATGTATTGCGGATTTTATACTTTTGTCGAATATCCCTGACGATCAGTGTTTGAAAAACTTCTGCAATATAGTCATATTTTGCTTCCGCGTCTTTATACAAATAAGAACCAGCCATACCGCCCTCGATGACATATTTATCAAAGGCAGAATAGAGGTCAGTGTATGCAAAGTATTTCACATATTCGGCAAAGGAAAACGGATAAACCTTAATCTCAAAGGTTCTGCCTGTGAACAGCGTTGCAAGATCTGAGCTTAACAGAAATGCATTAGAGCCTGTGATATAAATATCGAATTTCTCTGATGCGTGTAAGCCGTTTATTGCCTTTTCAAAGTTGCTGCACATCTGTATTTCATCTATCAGGACGAAATTTTCTGTGCCTTCCTTGTAAGCTGCACTGATATATTCATACAACGGGCGATATTCTGTCAGATCATCAAAATCCGGCAGATTGAAGTTGATGTGTATGATATTGGCATTCTCAATGTTTGCATTCACATAGCTCTTGAATGCTTCAAGCAATTTGGACTTACCGCTTCGGCGGACACCAGTGATGACCTTTATATCAGGCGTACCGATCACATTGATTACTTTTTCAAGATAGTCTTTTCTTTCTATCAGTTTCATAAGCACAAACACTCCTTTGACATTATTATACCCCGTCTGTTTCCCAAAATCAAGATTTTTTTAATTTTGGGAAACAGAAAAGAAAGTAAGTCGATATGCGGCATTTCATATTCGTTATCAACAGGATGTACTTGATAATTTGGTTTTTGGAGCATTTGAATCATATGCTGGACTGCGTTGCAGAGCAGGTTTTGCTTCATTCAAATCACAGCCTGTAAAAAACAACATTAATCATTATAAATATGGCACCATGTAAACCGGAAGACAATAAATATCGTTTTCTCTGGCAAAATCTTTTGTATAAACAAGATATCTGTTAAGAATTCGGGACGAATATTTTTCTGTAAAAACATCCAGCGACCTGTGAGTTTTATATCCTGATGATTTAACTTCAATTGGACAAACCTTATTTTTTCTTGCCAGAAGGAAATCTATTTCATAATTATGTTTTGACACTTCATTCATCATTGTATAGTAAAACAATTCATTTCCATTTGCTGCAAGAATCTGTGCAACTGCATTTTCATAAAGATATCCAAGATTAGCACCGAGTTTATCAGAAAGCAATTTACTGTAAATGTCATTTTCAGTAAACTCTCTGTCCTTGAACATAAGTGTTGTAAAAAGTCCTGTATCACAGATAAACAGCTTAAATCTTGAGATATCTTTTGTATTTGACATTCCTGCATTTGGATCATTTACATGATATGATACCAGAACGGTTCGGGATGATTTAAGTTCAGCGATAAACTCCAGAATTTTCTCACCGGATTCATTTCCGATTATACTGCTGGTCTTATATCTGGACGCATTTGTATTAAGCTGAGCAGGAATAGAGTCAAAGAGCAGAGATAACCTGCCTGTCGGATCAATCTTCATAAAATCGTCCTCATAAAGATTAAGAATATCTCTCTTTACATAATCAACTTTTTTAAAATTATTTGACTCTATATACTCAGATACAGCCTGAGGCATTCCACCCACCAGCATATAAAGTCTGAATTGTCTCAGCATCCTGCGATTAACATCATCACCAAGTTTCTGATTCATCTCAAAACATTTCCTTACAAGTGAAAATGTTGTATTATCTCCGACAGCCCATAAAAATTCCTCATAATCCATTGGATACATAATCAGCTTGCGTTCTTCACTTGGTATAAGTATATCCTTAACATTTTTTCTTATAGAAATTAAAGAACCTGTTTCTATATAGTCATATCTTCGATCCTGAACAAGAGCTTTTATAGCCTGACGTGCTGAAGGACATAACTGAACCTCATCAAATATTATCAGGGATTTACGTTCATGCAAATCTGTATTGTAATGAAGCTGAAGCCTTAGAAAAAGATAATTAAGATCCGATATATCATCAAAAAGATTTCTTATTTCCTTTGAAGCTTTTGCAAAATCTATGAGAATGTATGTTTCGTATTCGTTTTTAGCAAATTCTTCTGCTACTGTGGATTTTCCGATTCTTCGTGCACCTTCTATAAGGAGGGCTGTTTTTCCGTTTGATTCACTCTTCCATTCAAGAAGTTTATCATATATTTTTCGTCTGAACATATATCTCCCTGTCTTCCGCATTTTTTATTTCATTGAAATTCATAGTTTCCGCATTTTTTATTGTACTGAATTTTATGGTTTCCGCATTTTTTAATTATATCATGTTTTTATAAAAGAGTCAAATTAAGGCATGTACGGAGTGGTACGTGCCTCTTGTTTTTATATTTTGTTTTGTATTTTACCGTTACTGTTTCCTGTCAGGTTTGTTGAAAAATGTTTCAGGATTGTGTATACTTGTATTCAAAGGACTATTAATCTATGATGTACTTTGGTCTGGCAGTTTAAGAATATTGATTATGAAAATCTTACAATTAATTGCCTGGATTATTGTGATTAATTACAAAGTTAATCTGATAAGTGTTACCTGCGAAAAAAAATTTACACTAATATAGTGTACTAACGAAGTTAGCTGATGTGTGTGGCGAAATTAAAGGGAAAAATATCAGGGAGGTGAGTTGTTTTGGATGATAAAGAAATAATAGATCTTTACTGGGAACGTTCAGAAAATGCTATTAATGAAACGGATAAAAAATATCGAAACCGCTGTTTAAATATTGCGAAAAACATACTTAATGATATTTATGATGCTGAAGAATGTCTCAATGATACATATCTTACTGCATGGAACCTTATGCCAACCGAAAGACCGGAGTTTCTGAATGCATTTCTGTTCCGTATAATAAAAAATCATTCTTTAAACCGGTTAAGGCATATTACAAGTGATAAGCGAAGACCGGATGTGAATTTTTCATTTGATGAACTTGCTGAATGTATCGGAAGCAAATCAGATACTGAATCAGAGTTTGATGAATCTGAACTTGTAGATGCAATTAATGAATTTGTAGAAAGTCTCGATAACGGAAAAAGGTATATATTTATTCGCAGATACTGGTATCTTGATTCACAGGCACAAATTGCCAGGCAATGTTCAGTGAAAGAAGAAAACATAAAAACAATACTTGCGAGGATAAGAAAGAAACTTAAAGATTTTCTGAATGAGAGGGGGTTTAACGGATGAATATAGAACAGCTGAAAAATGCTGTAGAGAAGATAGATGATAAATATATCAGTGAAGCAGAGTATTTTAATCCGGATACAATGAAGATTTCAAAATCTCCTCTCATTTATATAGCACCGGCTGCTGCCATTGCTGCCTCAGTTGCTATGCTGATCGTTTCAAATCATTTTACTGATTTTAATAATTTGTCAGATAATTATGAGGCAAATAATAATATTCAGGTTTCAGATACTTCAACTGTTTCAGAATATAGTGTACCGGAAACATCTGCGAATATCAGTACAGTATCGTTACCGGTTACTGAACTGAATCCAGCCTTTGCAGTAACCGCAAATGAAACTGAGCCGGCTGTAAGCACAGTGCCTGATTACAGTAATGCTGGAATGAATGCTGGTGATGCTGAAAATACTGAGAAAATATATCCTGCAATATCATCTTCACCAGAGAAAACGGAAAAATCTGATTTTACGGAAGTATCATCAATAACCAGTGATGTGATTACTGAATCACCGCCTTTCAGTACAGTTCCGGAAAAAACATCAGTAGCTGAAACAAAGGTTTCAGAATCTGTGTCAGAAGAAAAACCGCCGTCAAAAGAACCGCCCGCATGTGAGCCAACAGGAGGCCCGCCGCCAGAAGAACCACCTGTATATGAGCCAGCACAGCCAGTTCATGCTGACAGCATTGATGAAGCAAAGAAAATGATTGTTTCCGGTGATGTCAGCATATATCCGGAAGAATACCGTAATGCCTATTCCAAAATGTTCAGGCGGTTTAATGATGATGGCTATATTTTTCAGGTAAAAGAAGATGCTGACAGTGACGATGGAATAAAACTGGAATCCGAAACAGTTGTTCTCCTTCCTTATGCACATTCCGAAGACACAGGGGTTCTGTATCGTATCACTTACAAGGGCAAATTATATGTGGTATTCTTCTATTTTACTGATCCTCAGTATTCAGAACAGTTCCTGAGTATGTCCGAATACAGTGAATTGCGGTTGAAATTCAAAGGATATGATAAGGTTGATGACAATACAATAATCAGACGTGATAATGATGGTTATTATATTTTATTTTCCATGATAGATGCGGAACACTATATGAGGGTTCATTCATATGCTTCAGATGAAGAAATGACAGAATTTATGAGTCAGCTGAAGTATGAAAAGATTTCTTTAAAGTAATTTTGTCAAACGAACAGAATCATAATTATTTTCGGGGAGGGTTTATTATGAAAAAAATTTTTCTGAGTTTATTTATTACAGGGTTTATTTTTTCATCAGCATATGGTGCTTCAATGGTTAATGCTGTAGAACCAGATTCAAACAGCACAAGTGCTTCCACTCCGGTTTTGATTGAAAAAGAATGGGGTGTCGGTGTTGCCAGGACTCCTGATAAGTGCAGATATAAAATCGGAGAAGAACTTGATCTGACAGGGTTACGGATAAATGGGCATACAAAAGAAGTATATGATACTATACCTGAAGGGATAGTATCTGAGATAATAAATGAAGATTATTATTACCTTGTTAAGCAAAATGTTCCGCTTACTATTGACGACTCAGAATTTGACAATACAAAAGCCGGGACATATACAGTATACGTGGTTTTCGGAAAAGACGGAAATTTTGCAAGAGATGGTTTTACTGTAGATGTAGTAAATGAAGAAGGCGATTCCGAACCGACAAGCTTAACTTTTCAGGTAAAAAGTCTTTCTGAGTACAATGGTCTGAAAGACGCGTTAAAAATGAGTGATGAAGATCTGGAAAAATTCTTCTCTTCCATGTCCGGCAGCAGCAGTACAAACAGGGAAACCGCAGAAAAATTTGCCGAACAGGTAGATAAGCTTTCCGTTCCTGACTTAGTCAGAGGTGATATCACCTGGATTTGTTATTCAAAGGGCATATCAGCAGATTCAAAAGAACCATATGAAACAGTATATGTGACTGTTAAAAATGAAAATACTGAATGGATAAGGTATGAATATTTACTGAATACAGATCTGAACGACCTTAAATATGACAGTTCCGCTGAAACCACAGTATTTGAAACGCCGCTTGCCAGCAGTGACGGAAGTATAAAAGTTTTTGCAAAGTCAGCAGAGGCACATCCTTCAGGTACAGGGGATATTGTTACACTGTATACAGGTATAAATGACGTTACAGTCAGGATGATTTATTATATGTCTGATGCTGCTGAATTTGATATTGAAAATGTAATATCGTCTTCTCTTGTTAAGGTTGATGGTCTTGAAAATAAAGAAACTGCTGCAATAACAGGCGACATAAACAACGACCTTAATATAGACGTAACCGACCTGTCAGAACTGTCACTTGCATTAATCGGAGACAGAAAACTCAGTGAGGCTCAGCAGAAAGCAGCTGATGTTGACGGAGACGGAAAAGTAACGCTTTCAGACCTTGCAAGAATGAGGCAGTATCTTTCGAAGATAATCACATCGTTTGGTTAATCTTATTCTCTGTTATAATTATACTATAATTATTTTATTAATATTGCCTTGCACATCCGTTCCCTGCGGTCACTCCGTGCATATCGGCACCGGTGAACGAAAAAATATTTTTTTCGTTCACTATATAACAAGAGATGGTTTATTTTGAACTCACCGGTCAGGAGTGCAGAAGAGCCTTTTGGGAAACAAAAAAACAAAATATGTTGTAACCTCAGCTGAATCAGTCATTGGGTTGTTTTTTCCGAAAATAAATGTTATAATCATAGCATAATCAATCAATGAAAGGAATATTCATCATGAGTTTTTTAGAATCGGCAAAAGCAAGATATTCAGTACGTAATTTTGAAGACAGAACAGTTGAACCGGAAGACATGAAGAAGATTCTCGAAGCTGCAAACCACGCACCTACAGCCTGCAATCTCCAGCCGCAGAGAATTTATGTTGTACAGAGTGAAGAAAATATAGCTAAACTCAACAGCCTCTGCAAATGTATATTCGGTGCAAAAACAGTACTTATGTTTACTTACAATACTGATGAAGAATGGAAAAATCCTCTTGAGGACGGTGTTCGTTCAGGTGTTGAGGATGTCAGCATAGTTGCCACACATGTAATGATGGAAGCATGGGAACTTGGAATAGGTTCATGCTGGGTTAACTTCTTCTCAAACAGCAGGATTGAAGAAGCATTTGAACTTCCTGCAAATGAAAAGCTTGTTCTTCTCATGCCAATGGGATACCCGTCAGCAGATGCTGCACCTATACCGATGCACAGCCAGTACAAGGCTATTGAAGATACTGTAAAATTTATCTGAGTACAAATATAGTGGAAGTCAGAATAAATCCGACTTCCACTTATTTATTTTTATTGCCCTGCACATCCGTTCCCTGCAAATTATAAACTGCACAATAAAATTAGTCAGGTACGATCTGGACAATTGTACCTGACTAAAACAAAAGCTAAAATTTATGGTTTCCTCATTTTTTAATTATGATTTACTCTGCAAACCGGAAAAATATTTCTGGTATTTGCTTTTAGGCTTTTCGGGAATAGTAAGCATCAGTTTTCCTTCATCAATAAGCGGATTGATGTACTTTGTAACAACATAATAAGATGATTTTATATTCAGCATCTCAGCAATCTCATCCTTTGTTCTTGGTCTCTGGCAGTAATTCAGTATTTCTTCCTGTAGCATACCACTTCCTTCATTACTGCAAAAATTTTTTTCATTATGATTCGAATTATACAATGTAACAGAAAATCTCCCTCTTTCGCTTTCAAACAAAGGAGGTTCAAGCCCGGATTTTTTCATTTCTTCACAAATAGTAGGAATTCCGGAAAAACGATTTTCAGTATCTATCATTATTTCCAGATTACCTGCGATAAATGGATTTCTTGTATCCGCAGGCTCTTTTCCAAGGTCATTTACTGTAAGTCTTCCGTAAAGGCCACCGGGATTTTCAACCACAAGCCTGTCGCTGTACATGATCACTCTTATCGGCAAATCTTCAGTATATATACTGTAATCACGATGTATCAGTGCATTAAGTATTATTTCACGAACTGCAATAATAGGATACTCTGTTTTATCAGCACGTTTTCCTGCATTATCTATAATTACACTTCTTTTCATATTTCGGTTTACAAAAGCAAGTGCACCTTCGAGCATATCAGGAATAGCTCCTTCAAAACGCTTACTGTCAATAAAACGTTCACCTGACTTACCGACTGTTCCAATCTCTGTTCCATCGACCACCATAGCAGTTATACCAAGCTGAGGACAAAAAGCCTGAGGGTAGTCACATGCAAGCATAAGTCCGGCTATTGTTGGTTTTTCATTGCTGGTTATCCCCTGAAGCTGAAGTATTTTGTCTTCATCCAGCTTTGAAAGATGAGGTTTTTCAAGTTTTAATTTAGAAAAATACGTTACCAGAACATCCTTATTTAAATCTTCTTTATTCGAACGATCCACTGTTCTTAACTCATCCCGTATTTTCTTTTTATACACCTCATAACTGTAAACTTCATATTCACTCATAGGAAGATCCGCATCACCCACTCTCACATAAGAGCCGCGTATTCTTCCAGCCGGTTTATAAAAACATGGCTTCTCGTCCGAAGAGCATTCCGGGATTTCAGCACTTACAACTATTGCTCCTTTATAATTGGTAACAGTAAAAAACGGACGAACAACAGGTTCCATCTGCAAAGCAGCATTAGTAACCTTAACCTGCAAATCCTGTGCATCATAAACACCTGTTACTTCAAAGTCATTTTTCTCATCTATACCAAAAACAATTATTCCGCCATTCATTTGATTTGAAAAACCTGAAAATGTATCATATAATTTCTCAGGTATCCCTTTCCCGGCTTTTTTTATCTCAATATTTTGCGTTTCACATTTTTGACTAATTATTTTTTCAATAAGTTCATCCAGTTCTACAGGTAACATAATTTCCTCCAGATATAATTTTACTAAAATTATATCATTTTTCGAAACAACAATCAATGGATTTTTCAAAACGCCAATTCAGTTTTTCATATCCGATTTTTATAAATGACAAAGGTGAAAATTTGTTTTTCAGAACTTTTCAGCTCTTCTCTGCTTTCTGAGTGCTGCTCTCTTCTGTGCGGCTTCCCATTCTATTTTCTCTTCATAGCTTTCGATAACAAGACCCGGAACAGGTGTAGGTTTTTCGTTTTCATCAAGGGCAACCATAACAAGATATGCTGTGTTGATAAGTTTTCTGCTTCCGTCAAGATTCTCCACATAAGTCTTTGTACATATCTCCATTGATGTTTTTCCTACATATGTCACATATCCGCATATTATTATTGTATCATTCGGGTGAGCAGGTCCGTTGAATGTAAGTGTATCAACTACCGCTGTAGTAACATTTTTTCCGGCATGTCTCCTCGCTACAACCGCCGCTACAATATCTATCCACTCCATAAGCTGTCCGCCGAAAAGACGGTTGTATCCGTTTATATTTGCCTGTGTTAAAACGTGTACCTGCTCTGCATATGAATCTCTCACTCTTTTTTCCATATAATAGTCCTCACTATCTTAATATTTTTACGTCATCTATGATATGACAGGAAACTGCATCCTTATCATACTTCTTCTGAATCAAAATGCACTATTTCGCAACTTTCCCAATCCGGTCATTCAAATTTCAGAACCGCAGTTACTGTCCTGTATTTTGGTGCCAGCACAGACTTTGAACTCATGTTTATTACAGGAACACCTTTACTGTCAAAGTGCACCTTCTTTATCATAGTGTGTCTGCAGGGATCATAAAGCGGGTTATCGCAGTATGTTCCGCATTTTTTATCGGCATGTGATGCCGGACGCGCATGATACACAATAAGGACATCTCCGTTCTCATCCGTTACAAAGCAGTTGTGTCCGGGACCTGAAGGACCGTTGAGGTCAGATGTAGCAAGAACAGGTGATGAAAGTTTTCTCCAGCTGGAAGGATTCATAAGATCCGCATTTATATCCGCTTCCAGTCTTCCGATGCAGTACTCTGAACCTGTTCCTGAGGCTGAGAAAAATACATAGACTTTTGAATCTGTTTTTAATACACTTGCTCCTTCATTAACTCGGTTATTGACCTTTTCCCAGCTGTACTCCGGTCTGGTAAGCATTACGGGTTTTGAAATCAGCTGATACGGCTCATCAGGATTTATCTCTGCCATGAAAATCGATGAATCGCCCTTTATCTCGGCCCATATAACATAATGCTTTCCGTTATTTTCGAAGTAAGTCATATCAAGTGAAAAACCGGCAAATGATTCTGTATCTCCCGGAGCTGCTTTCATCTGTCCGCATTCAGTCCATGTGCCTGTGTAGGGGTCGCCGCTGCATTTTAGTACATACGGACGGATTGCCCAGATGTTTTCACTGCTGCCGGCTGCAAAGAACATATACCAGACATTATTTATCCTGTGCATTTCCGGTGCCCAGATATGTTTTGACATAATCCCGCCCGAATGAGCCATCCAGACAGTTTTTTCTTCTGCGTCCGCAAGCCCTGAAACAGTCCTGCTTCTTCTGAGAATTATTCTGTCATACCCATTGTCAGCATTTCCGGACGCAGGATATGAGGCAGCGAAGTAATAGTATCCGTCTTTTCCGTCCGTGATAAACGGATCAGCTCTCTCAGTAATAAACGGTTCTCTGTAACTTACCGGCTGAATATTTCCTGATATCGTGTAGGTTCCCTTCTTACCGGTATCAGCTGCTGAAATGTCATCAGTATTCCATTTTACTGAAAATTCTGCAGATGACCCGTCAGAATATCCGGCAGTAACCTTCTTAGGAAGATTTACGGCAGAGCCTGGTTCAGACTCAATAACTATCTCTTCCGTACCTGTACAAAACGGTGAAATACTGTCTGAAGGATATGCATCGAGAAGATTTTTGTACTGTTCCATTGAAACCGGGATTACATATCCGTGACGGGGCGTAAAGTTGAAACTGTATTCATTTCTTCCAAGAAGCCTGAAATTCTCAAGGTCGTCAGTTTCCTGCATTACATAATAACCGTCACCATATGCATCTGACATCAGAAGCCATCTGTCTGTACCGGGAATATTGTAGATATTAGGACCTTCAACTCCCATAGTTCCTTCTGATATCTGCTTTATTTCACTGTATGGTCCTGCTGCATTTCCGGATGTAGCAAGGTAAATTTTCTTGTTTGTTTCATTTTTATAGTACATATAGTATTTTCCGTTCTGAAAAATAATATCAGAATCGATGGCACTGTCACCGTTCTCCGGTGCAAAAAGCAGCGCAGGATCGGTATCAAACTTTTTCAGGTCACGGCTGTATGCATAGTACATAATTGTTCTGTTTCCGGTTTCATTTGAATGATTTGCCCAGTAAATCATATACGTATCTTTTTCAGGAACATAAATTGCCTGCGGTGCCCACGCACGGTCAGAGCCCATCATTGACGGATACTTATCCGCAACTTCAATAAGCGTAACATCAGTCCAGTTAATTAAATCCTCTGATCTTGCACTGATAATGTTCCTGTTGCTGCTCCATCCAAGTGAGGATTTCATATCAGTGGCAAGCATACAGTACGAGCCGTCTTCGCATCTGAAAATATACGGATCGCGGATGCATTCTGTACCGACGTTTGATTTCCAGACAGCTTCACCATTATTAAGCGCCTTAAAATTATATCCGTCAGTACTAACCGCATATGAAAGCCTCTCCTGTTCAGGTGAATTCCCGAGAAAATACGCGAACAGAAACGCATTTTCTTCTTTATCAGTTTTAAAAATGCTCTTTTGGGTCCCTGTCTTTCCGAAGAAATAATCATTCATCATCAGAATATCTTCACAGTCATTTTTCCCGTTACCGTCAAAGTCGGCAAGGGCTGCTGCCTTTTCATCAAATCCGTTAAGGCAACCGCTCTGCATAAGAATACGGTCAGATATATCTGTCCTTCCGTCACCGTTTAAGTCACCAAAATTTGTGATATACCCGCTGCCTGCCGGAGAGATATAAAACTTCTGGTTCGCACCTCCCCAGTAATCCCATTGGTCTATCTGAGCACCGTTTTCACTGCTCTGTCCGTAAACATCAAGTGCGGCATTTCCGGAGCATTCTGCTGTTATATACCAGGCGTCTCCGGTTCTGTTAAGTTTAAAATGCTGTGAAGCAAGATTTTTGTACTCTGAAAGCTTAATAATATTCCCGTTTTCACTGTTTGCATTTTCTACCGTCAGAGCCATATCGGGGTACTTCTGAGATACAATCCTGCAGTATCCGTTTCCGGTATTAATAATCTGCCATT
Source organism: Oscillospiraceae bacterium (assembly GCA_030533325.1). Lineage (GTDB taxonomy): Bacteria > Bacillota > Clostridia > Oscillospirales > Ruminococcaceae > HUN007. The sequence continues at coordinate 24,804 of JAUNJJ010000026.1, read as the reverse complement.
TTTGAGAATTATCCTGAAGTGCCTCCCACTGATTTACATTTCCTTCTGAATCTGCAGTAATGTATTTTTCGCTGTTCACCGCTGAAACAGTATAAAATACACCACTGACAATCTCGCCGGAACTATCTGCTGTTACAAGGTTTACTGCATTTTCCGGAACTGCATGTGTAACCCCGTTTATACATGTTCCCGCTGTAAATGCAAGAGAACATAAAACTGCAAAATATTTTTTTATGCGTTTTAAAAAATATTCATTACTCTTTATCATAAAACTTCACCCCGGATTTAATAACATATTTTTAAGTATCAGAATATATCACCTAAATAATATTATAAAACTTATTCGGAAAAAACTCAACAAAAAAATTCCCGGCATCAGATTTATTTGCAAAATTCTGTCCGATTTAGTATACTTAATACGACTATATTAGTGAAGTGCTTCAAAATAAAAATACGGGGAGGTTAATATTAATGATTTCGGATGATGAAATAATGCAGGCATTCAGTGTTTCTGACAGCGAAGGATACCGGAAATTACTTGACAGCTACTGCAGCTACGTTTATGCAATAGTCAGTTCACATGTCAGAGGTCTTACATCCGAACAGGACAAGGAAGAATGCATTGCAGATATATTTATAGAAACTGTAAATGCCTGCAGAAAACAGAATATTGATTCTCTGAAAGCTGTTGTTTCATCAATAGCGAAACGAAAATCGATAGATCTGTTCAGAAAACTATCCGGAAAAAACAGATACAGCAGCTACATGGAGGAAATAACTGATGAGCCTGCTGACTACGATACTCCGGAAACCTTCAGTGCCGGAAGAACGGAAAAGGAAAATCTCTGGAATGAAGTTAAAAAACTTGGAGAACCTGATTCGGACATACTTATCCTTCAGTTTTTCTATGACAAAACTGCAAAAGAAATCGGAAATATACTTAAAATGACAGCTGAAGCAGTTACCAAGCGAAGCCAGAGAGCAAGACAAAAACTCAGAAAAATATTAACTGAATCGGAGGTTATCTAAATGAAAGAATCGGATAAGATTGACGAAATGCTGTCTGACAAGAATATTCTTGATTCTGAAACAATAGAAAAAACAGGAGAGATACACGATTTGGTTTCGGATGAACAGAAAAAAAGAATATTAAGTATTATCGAACAGAGGACAGATTCCGTACGGGAAAACAATAACACAAAAGAAGAAACGGTACAGGTTATATCATACAGGAGGAAGAATAATATGAAACAACAACAGTATATGAAACAGAGCCGGTTTCTGAAAGTACTGCAGAGACTTCCGCCGAAGAAAAAAATCCCATAACATTTATAGGCACAAAATATAGCGTATGGTACAACGGCTTCATAGAGGATAACGGTGAATACTACACTGTAAATTTCCTTAAAAACGAAGAATTCCAGAACAGAATCAATGCAGACATCAGAGAAGTTTCCGATGAGCTTTACAAATATGACGACACACCGGAGACGATATCTCCGATTATGCCTCAGTACAGAAAAAATCCAAAAGGTCTTAGTATATATCCATACATCTTTAACGGATATTTGTATCTCAGGTTTTATTATAATCATGAGTACAATCATGCTGCAACACTTGTCTATGACATTATTGAAGAAAAAAGAATCGAAAGAATTGAAGAACTCTTCACGGATACCTCCTCTCTTTACGAAGACCTTAACAGAGTTCTGAGAGAAAATTCAGACACACATGACTATACTTACACCGCAGAAATCACGCCTGAAAACATCACAGGATTTGACTATTACAATCTCTTTATAAATGACGGAAGCGAAAAACCTGTTGTTTATCCATGGTTCATAGCAAACGGCTTCGGAGGCGGAACAAGTGAATACTGCAAAATGGATACCGAAAGAGACATGAGGGACTGCATAAAAGACGAATTTATCCCGGCGTGCGAAGCTGGCGGAGACTAAAATCATCAAAATAAATATGTCATTTACTATAATCAGCGAGGTATGATAAAAATCGTACCTCGCTGATTTTTTGAATATTCGATTTTCAATAATTTATCATTAATCCCGCATTTCCATTATATCACATTTTATTCCTTAAAGCCGGTCCCAGTGCCACCATATCACTGTAAAATTTCTCAGCTGATTCCTTGTCGAGATAAAGTGATACGGAGAATACTATGCTATTATAATCCCGGATATTATCATATACTAAAATATCTATACTGCAGTTAAAATATCTGTCTTTTTCATCCAGATTATTCTCCTTCTCATTGTAGTAATAGTATCTGTCAACTCCGTTGAACATCGAATCAAGAAAATACTTCGGATTACTGTTCTGAACGGCAACATACTCATATACGGTTTCAGTGACCTTGTCTATTGCATTTACTGAAAGATTTCCATATGAGAATGTATCGCCTGGTTCTGCCATCCCCCCGCAGTTTACATGTACACTTACCGAACTGTATGAAAGTTCGGACTTATCCGGTTCCTTAAAATTTGCTCCGAATCCGTTTGTAATACATGCAAGATAAGAGAACAGTATAAACGCAGCATAATATCCGGCAAATACACCTGTCCACTTAAATATTTTGACCGGAGTAATGTCCTTTCTGGATACTATTATCCTGAGAATTGTGGCACCGACGAAGTAAATGAACAAAGCAAAATATTCCGCTCCGTAACGATTCATATGTACTGTCTGAAACAGTGAAAAAAGTGACAGAATCATCAGTATCTCAAAAAACACCCTGAACACAACAGGATATCCCACTGTAGCTGCATCACGTTTTGTATAGGCAAACATTGCAAGTGCTATAAGTCCAAGTGACAGAATACAGTTTACAAGAACGATAACCACAGAATACGGCTCATACATATCACAGAAAACTGCCCCGAATCCGAAAACCTGCAGGATACTGCTGTCACTGTATGTGTTCACAGATACATCAACAAATTTTTCCTCTATATATGAAACTGTTTCAAAAGGAAGTACGGAAATAACAATCATAAGTATAGCAGGAAGGTAAACAGCCTCGGCTTTTGAACCTATACAGCACGAACACAGTACTGTAACAGCTGTTATAAAAAGTGCAGCGCTCAGTCCCCAGATAAATACCTTAATGTTTACAGCGAACATTTCAGGGGCGGAAGCATATTCAATTATTTTGCCGTCGTACCCTGTATATGAAGTGTTAGTGTTAATCAGTGTCGATAAAACATTTCCCACTCCGGAAAAAAATATATAAGGGAATATCCATATATAGCATATGGTCATAAGTCTGGATAAAAATCTTTCCCTGGATGAAAGAGGAAGCGCCATCTGAACGTCAGCAGTTGGAACGTCATGCATGTCTCTGAACACCCTTATACACGTAAAGAACAAAGGTATAAGTGCAACTGTGAAGAAGAAAAGTGAAGACCAGTTTATGTTCGCCTCACAATCCTTTCTCATTGAAGTTCCCGAATACAGAAATCCGGCTATACCCAGAAGTATCATTGAAATGATATGTGATTTTTTATGTATTATCAGCTCTGAGAGAGCGCTCTTATTTATTCTTGAAAATGACATCATACTCACTTTACCTCCTCTGCATTTTTGTCATATACAAATATCTCTTCAAGATCAAGGGGTATTTCCTCGCAGAGTATCGTCTCAATACTTCCAAGCTTTTCGGAAATATCATCACTGTCTCTGACAATAATACGGACTACCTTTCCTGCCGGTGAATATTTTTCAGGTTTGATTCCGGCAGCTTCAATCTCCTCAATACTGATCGTATGTTCAAGATTTACAAGCTGGAACTTCCTGTAGTTTGTCTTGACATTTTCAAGTTCATCCGCAAACACAAGCTTTCCTCTGGTAAGACGCATTACCTTGTCACACATGTCCCCTATCTCGGCAACATTGTGGGAAGAGATAATAAGAGTTGAATTTCTCTTTTTTATTTCCTCCCTGATGATTTTCTTTATCATGTCTCTCATGGAAGGGTCAAGTCCGTCAAACGCCTCATCAAGTATAAGGTACTTTGTATGACAGGCAAGACCGATAAGAACAACACTCTGCCTCTTCATTCCCTTTGAAAATGTGGAAAGTTTTCTGTTCATCGGAAGCTCCAGAGTATATGCCAGTCTCTCAAACAGTTCGTGGTCAAACTGCGGATAGTATCCGGAATAATACTTTCTCATCTTGTCAAGTGTGAAATCAGTGTACTCAATTGTCTCGTCATTTACGAAAAATATATTGGACTTTGCATTCGGATTGTCAAATGAACTTTCCGAGTCAACCAGTATTGTTCCTGATGTGGGCCTGTATATACCGCATATCAGTCTCATAAGGGTTGATTTTCCGGCACCGTTAAATCCCACAAATCCGTAGATACAGCCGTCCGGTATTTCCATGGTAACCGAATCAAGCGCCTTTTCACGTGGTTTCATCTCTTCGTCAAAAACCGGATTGTCTGACTTTCTCAGTTTATGGGCCGGTTTGTTGTCAAAAATCATTGTTATGTTGTTTATTTCTATCATCTAAATTCCCCCTTTGGTTTTCGCCGCAGCTTTGTTATAGTTTTGCTGTAATTATAGTATACTATAACAGGCAGTATAATTACAACAGAAAATCAAAAACAATGACAAATGTCACTCAAAATAATGACAAAAGTCCCGCGTACAGAAATGTTCTGTACACGGGACTTTGTATCATTAATCATTAAAGGAGCTGTAATATGTATTTCTTATACAGTGTGTATCCAGGTCACAGCTGTCAAAGATAAGTTCACTCTTCGGTATAACCGCTACTGCATTCCATTCTTCCGGAACAACAGATTCTATAATTTCAGACGATCTGCTGTTTACCGTCTCAACACATATTTCACCTCTGCGGTTTACTACGATATCTGTAATCGCTTCTCTGGACTGCGGTGTTGTCTTGTCATCAAACATTACAAACAGACAGTTACTGTCAAAGAATTCAGGAGTCTGCACATCATTTTCATATATGTGTTTCATAGCTCCGTTTAATTTTTCATTGAGGTCTGTAAATTCCTCATAACTTTCGATAAGGAAACTGTTCTTATTAAATACATTTTCCAGGTCTGCCCAGTAATCGTTAAGAAGATAGCACTTTGTTGTACATTTATCATATATTGAATACTCTTCTTCCCCGTATAACGGTAAGTCATTATTAAGGCTAAACTGTGACAAATCTGAAGAAACCTTTGTCTTTTCTTCTATCTTCTTCACTGATTCATCCGGTACTGCAGCTGCAAGTATCCATCCCTGCATCGCATCATCACACAATTCCGGTACATATCTTGATATACTCATGGAGACTTTTCCGGAATTGCTCAATATCATACTGTTTACAGAATTTCTTGCCGATGCAGTGCTTTCTGTCAGATATAATACAAAGAGTTTGTTTTTTGCAAAAAATTCGTCAGAGAGTCCGGCTTTTTCCGCAAGTGAATCAAAATATCCCGAGTACCTGCTGTTAAGAGTGCTGAATTCGTCCATTGATTTAACAACTGCTGTAAGAGACTCATTTACATTTATTTCATCAATCAATCCAAAAGAAGATATGTTAAAGAAACTGCAGTTATCTATACGGTTCTGGTCGTAGAAAACATTGTTATTGACTCTTGCGATCATTTTTTTATCCCGGAGTTCGTCAGTAACAGGAACCTTCAAAATAATGCATACATTACTTGCAAGCTCTGTCTGTATAACCGGCCTCATGTCATCAATGCTTACCGTAACTCTTCCCAGCCCATCTGCTTCAATCTTTGAAACAGTCTGTTTCTCTCCGTTACAGGAATTATTATCATTTATAATAACAAGGCGATTGTTATCAAAGAAATCTTCAGGGATATTTTCCTTCTTCCAGTTTTCCCATGATGAGATTTCAGCATCTGAATGAATGCTTTCGCGGGTTAAGGCATCAAGTTCTTCCATTGAAGAAACAGCCACAGGATCATAAAAAAACATCGGTACACCCGCCCTGTATTCCGTGCATTTTTCTGTTATATCAACCGGAGTGATATCAATGTCATCTGAAGGTCCGAGTTTTTCGGTTATATGTGAAATATACTGTCTGAGTCGTGCCAGGTCTGCCATATTTACATATCCGTCATATGATACATCGGCTGCTTCCATTTCGTCATATTCCAGCCTGCTTTCCCCGATAAGATAGAGTGCAAGTGTGGAAAGATCCAAAACGTCAATTCTGTCATCTCCGGAAATATCGCCGTACATAATTCCGGTTATCTCATTTTTCTGCCCGGATGAACCGTCAGCATTAACTGCTGAAATATCATATTTGCTAACAATCTCATATTCGTTCGTCCTGCACATACGCTCTTCCATAGCTGAATATTCGGAACCCATATCAAACCTGTAATTGAATTTTTCCTTAAGCAGATTTGCAATCATGAGTTTTTCATTTAAGTCAGCATTATGAACATTAACTGACCAGTACACCTTGCCGGAATATTCAAGTTCAGTTTTTTTCACAGTATAAGTTATCGGATCATTGTCTCTGTTTAACAGATTAAGACCTTCAAGATACTGTACAACTGCTTCAGCATCAAAGTCTTCATTAGTGTAGTAAAGCTGGCTGAGATCAGCATAAACCCGACTGTATATTCTCTCCTGGCTTATACTGCTGTGTTTCCTTATGTATTCATCATCGAATCCGTCAATTGTTTTCTGAATCTCATCCCTTTTTTCCTCACTCAGTTCTCTGCAGAATATACTGAAAACCTTGCTTTCGTTTTCGGTATATATATCTTCTCCGCTGAGCAGATCAAGAATCTTCTTTACCGCCCGTGTTTCCTCGCTTACTCTGAAATCACTTTTTATACTGATAACCCATACCGGACTGTTCTGTACCAGTTTGATGCTGTACATATCTGAATATGATTCTTTCATTATATATGTTCTGTAATCCATAAACACAGGAACATCCTCGAACATAAAAGAAAAATATCCGTAGTCATTATATGAATGATTATACGGTTTACTCAGATTTTCCGCACATGACTCGCTGACTGAAGGTAAACTCATGACTGAGGCACCTGCCATTGCTGGCATCTGTGCGCAGCAAATCACAAACGCTGATAACATTGCTAAAAATTTTTTCATTGTTAATCCTCCTTCTTGTGGTTAGAAGTTTTTTGCCTTTCTGATAGTAATACTTTTCATAACCGCAAAATGTTTCAGGGGAATTTATTTTTTTAACTGTTCAGGAACCGGCTGTTTAAAGGGTTATTTGCCTTGCACATCCGATGACTGCGTCATCTCCGTGCAGACTTGAATATGTTTAGAATATGGCTCTTTTAATGAATTACCACATTACTGCAATAATTTTAAAAAATTTTTCCGGTTTCACCTAAAAAGTGAAACCGGGGTGTAGAAAAAAGCTGTTTAAGATTTTTAAAACTAAAAATTCTGCTGTTTACTGCCTGCCCTCATATCCGTTGTAGTAACTGTTTCTTATCTTGTGTGTATCAAGCATGCAGCTTTCAAAGAAAAGTTCACTCTTTGGAACAGCAGCAGCCACATGCCACTCTTCCAGTACAACATTATCTGTAATTCTTGCTGTTGCAGTATTTAAAACCTCAACGCAGAGTTCGCCGCATCTGTTTACTCTTATATCTGTAATGTTTTCATCTGAATGCGGTACCGCATCAGTATCGAACATTACAAACAGATAGTTGCTGTCAAAAAATTCAGGAGTTTTCACCATATCTTCGTAAATGTAATCCATAAATCCTTCAAGTTTTTCATTCAGGTTTCTGAACTCATCATAACTTCCGATAAGAAAGTCTTTTCTGCCATCTGTATTTGTAAGATCCGGAGAACAGTTATCAGCCAGCCAGCACTTTGTAACACATTTATCAAGAAGAGAATGCTCTGTTTCAACGGCGAAAAACGGACCTGAAAAACGGAAATGATCTGTAGAAGCAAACTTTGAGTAATCAGCGCTTACCTTTATCTTTCCTTCTACAGCCTTCACTGATTCATCCGGTACGACAGCACCAAGTATCCAGCACTGCATCGCGCTGTCACAGGATTCCGGCACGTTTCTTACAACGGTCATAAAGAACTTTCCGTCATTTGTCAGTGACATACAGCCTATGGAATTTCTTGAAGATGAAGTGCCTTCATTGAAACATGTTATGAAAAGCTTATTGCTTTCAAAAAGTTCGTCAGACAGTTTCGCTTTTTCCGCAAGGCTGTCAAACAATCCTGAATAACTGTCGTTAAGTTTATTGAATTCATCCATTGAGCTTACTGTAACATTCAACGGATTATCAAAATCCTTTATCTCTTCAATATACTGTGAGGATGACAGATTAAAGAATCGGCAGTCTTCAATTTTGTTTCTGTCATAAAAAACATTTTTATCTGCTCGTGCGATAAATTTCTTTCCGCTCAGTTCATCTGTCAGCGGTACTTTTATAACGATACATTCATAACCTGCAAGGCAGGTTGGCTCTAACGGCTGCATATCATCTATGCTCACTGTAACTCTGCCTAATCCGTCTGCTTCAATCTTTGAAACAGTCTGAATTTCTCCGTTGCAGGCATTGACATCATTTATAATAACAAGTCTGTTGTTCTCAAAAAAATCATCCGGGATATTTTCCTTCTTCCAGTTTTCCCAGGTTTCATTTATTTCATTTATCGGTTCCGAATAAAAAAATTCATCAGTTAATGCATCAAGCTCTTCTTTTGAAGATATGGCAACAGTCTCGTCAATAAATGCCGGCACATCCGCTCTGTACAAACTGCATTTTTCCGTTATATCAACCGGTGTGATATCAATATCATCTGATGGTCCCAGTTTATCTGTTATATGTGAAATATACTGCCTTATCCGGGCAAGATCAGAAAGATTTATCATTCCGTCATATGTTGCATCCGCAGCTTCCTTCTGCATAAAGTCAAGCTCTTTCTCGCCGATAAGGCAGAGTGCAAGAGTTGAAAGGTCAGAAACATCTACTCTTCCGTCTGAAGTAATATCACCGTAAATAACACCGCTTACCGGATTTCCTGCAGGAGCAGATTCATTTACAAGGTTGTCTGTAGACTTCACAGTCTCTTCTTTTGCATCTATATAGCCGTAATTACCCTCACGGTTCATCATACGGGACTCAAGATCATAGTACCTGCCGTCAGTATCAAGTTTGTATCCGAACTTTTCCCTTATATGTTTTGCGACAAGAAACCAGCTGCTGATTTCAGCATCATCAATCATAACCGAGTAATAAGACTGACCTGAATAATCAAGCGTTGTCTTTTTTACTGTGTACTCTATCAGATTACCATTGGCATTTTTAAGTTCCAGCCCCTCAATATATTCAAGAACTCCCTCAGCGTCAAAGTTTTCATCTGTATAATAAAGTCCTGAAAAATCGAGAATTACATCATCGTAGTAAATTTTTGTTTCAGTACTGCTTTCCGTGATTGTACTGTCATAGCTTCTGATAATCTCTTCAACCTTTGCGACAGTCTCTGCATCTGTATCCGTACTGTATATATCAGCTTCCTGAATATTGTACTGAACACAAGTATCTTCAGGCATAACACCAAGTATCTTCTGAATACATTCCGATTCTTCGGTAAGTCTGGTATTTGCATATAAGTTGATGTGAAGTACCGGTGCATTCTGAACTACTCTGAATTCCTTTACATAATCACCTGTAATCATATATGTTCTGTAATATGTTCTGTAATTCATAAACACAGGAATATCATCGAACAGATATGAAAAGTATTTGTGATCATTAACCTGACGGCGATATTGTCCGACTGCTTCTTCATGTTCAGCTGCAGGAACACTCTGCAGTGATTCAACCGACGCCCCTGCCATTGCCGGCATCTGTGCACAGCAAATTACAAATGCTGATAACATTGCTAAAAATTTTTTCATTGTTAGTCCTCCTTGTTGTTGTTGGAATTTTTTATCTTTCTGATAGTAATACTTTTCATAACCACAAAATGTTTCAGGGAAATTTATTTTTTTTAAATTTTTTTCCTCTTAAACCGTAACACTTTTCTTAAAAGAATATTTCAGCGTCCGCAGACACAAAAAAAAAGACGGAAATCTTCATTCCGCCTTCTTCTGTTTATATCTGTAAGTCACATATTTACGTTGATTACAGGGACTATGTTATTCTATCGTTGTCATATCACATTATTCAACATTGAACCTCTCAATAGTACACTCATGTTTTTTGCTGTCCTTGTCATAATTCACACCAACAAGCAAAACATCATTGTAGCCCTCAATGCTTCCGGCATATCTTTTTTCTTTGATCTGTTTTATTGCAGTATCAGCATCTTTATCATACTTAAGTTCAATAATCATCGATATGTTCCCATAATTGTGCCCCTGTTCATTTGTATAAACACTTACAGTATATCATTTTTTCGAATAGTTATCAAGATAAAACAATAAATGCTGATAACAATGCTAATTTTTTTTACTCCACTTTGCCATGCAGGCTTCTATCCTGGCTTTTTTCCGCTCTTCTCTCTCCCTCTGAATAAGCTCCCAGGTCTGTATATCAAGTGGTTTTCCGTTCCTGATATCCTCAGCCTCAGCAATTGCCTTTTCCTCTTCTTCAATCTTCCTGATTTCCATTTCCATATATTTTTCAGGATTGTTAATCATATCAAGGTCTGAAGCGGTTACCTCCAGCATATCAGAGCCGCTTCCTGTGTAATAATTGAATTCATTATTTTCCGGTATGTCTCTGAGATTAAGTTTTGATGTATCTATTCCGTCCATAATTTTATTCCTTCCTTTAAAATACGCTGAACTTCCCTGAACAGGATATATTCATTATAACATATGATGTATTGTATGGCAATTGATAATAATTGTTTGCTTGATAAAAAAATCCTTACGTGATATAATTATTATGAAAGTCAGATTTATTTTGACGTTCACTATAATATTTACGGGAGATTTCTATGCTTACAAAAATAATAGTATGCTTCATAGCAGGAATAGGTGCAGGACTGGGAACCGGATTTGCCGGGATGAGTGCTGCTGCAGTAATAAGTCCTGTGCTTATCACCATGCTTGGTATGCCGGCATATGAAGCAGTGGGTATAGCGCTTGCAAGCGATGTTCTTGCCAGTGCTGTAAGTGCATACACCTACGGAAAAAATAAAAATATTGATATAAAAAACGGAATTGCTATGATGATTTCAGTTCTTTGCTTTACCTTCATCGGAAGCTGGGTGGCAAATATGGTCCCTAACAAAACTATGGGAAGCTTTTCAGTTGTTATGACATTCTTCCTCGGAATAAAATTCATAGTAAAGCCGGTAATGACCACAAAGGAAAAAATGAACGAATCAAGCCCTGCAAAACGATTAAGGCAATCCGTTATATTCGGAATACTTATCGGATTTATATGCGGATTTATCGGTGCCGGCGGCGGAATGATGATGCTTCTCATACTTACATCAGTCCTTGGGTACGAACTGAAAACTGCAGTAGGAACAAGTGTGTTTATTATGGCATTTACCGCATTAACCGGTTCTGTAAGTCATTTTGCAATAGGCGGAAAACCGGACATGCTCTGTCTTGCAGTCTGTGTTCTTTCCACCCTCCTATGGGCAATAGCAGCATCAAAATTTGCAAACAATGCCTCAGCCACTGTGCTTAACCGTGCCACTGGTGTGGTTCTCACCGTTCTTGGGGCAGGTATTATTTTAGTAAAACTGATTTAAGAAAAAGGCGTGTACACTGGAATTGTACACGCCCTGTTTTTTATTCTTCACGGTAAGCTACATTTTACCGTTTTGTCCCTCTGCCTCTGCTTTTCCCAACAGATACAGAAATGCTATTGCCGGTATCCTGAAAACCGGCACTTTAGTTTCATGTTTTGTTATACCATAGTCATCTGTCTGTTTTGTAATAAGAAATGCACTTGTAACTTTTGACTTTTCATCACTGCATAATTCAACAATTGCGTCACTGAAAGGAATATGAGAATTCTTACGGTACTTAACCTCACACAGAATTTTTTCATGTGGCAGATCTATTACTACATCCACTTCCTTCTGATTATCTCTCGCTTTCCTGTAATAATGTAACCATAATTAAAAAGCACTTCATTGATTTCATACTAAGATAAGGCTGTGTCAATTTTTTCTGTCATCTTCACTGATATTTCAGACGGCAATTCATAAAAAAATATTCTTTTTTTTCATTTCAAAATATGATATAATAAATTAAAATCCAGAACAGAAATTCAGGAGGGTTATTATGATAAAATGGTTTATTGAAATGAATTTTTCTACGCTTATAATTTTACTTTATATGTCAGTATTTTTACTGATAAACTCTATTTTTTCAAAAACGACCAACAGAGTTTTTGCAAACAGCCTCGTCCTCACGGTTATTGAAATGACTGCTTACTGTGCGGAACTCTGGACTGCCGGCTTTGATAAGCCAACGAATCTAAGGATTTTATTCTCCGCAATCGGATACTCTGTACGTCCGATAATAGTATATCTTTTTGTAAAGCTTCTTTTAAGAGATAAAAAACTTAGTAAAAAATCCCGTTTTCTCATAATAATCCCGATTGTTTTGAATATGCTGATTGCTTTTTCTGCTTTCTTTACCGATATTGCATATTCATATGATTCATCAAACAAATTCGTAAGAGGACCACTGGGATTTTCAACTCATATTGTATGTGTTTTTTATCTTATAATCATGATGATACTTACAGTAAAGAAATTCTGCAGCAAAGACTATTCCGAAGGACTTCTTATTGTTCTTATCGTTTTAGTCAACGTAACTGCTATGATTATGGAATCTTTTTTGGGAATGCACGGTGAAATACGAAGTGCATATTCTCTTTCTATTGTCCTGTATTTTTCATTTTTCTGCATCGAAAACTTCAAAAGAGACGCTCTTACCGGTGCACGTAACCGCCACTGCTTTTACATAGACTCAGAAAAACACAAATCGGATATTTCTGCTGTAGTTTCTGTAGATCTTAATAATCTTAAAACTATAAACGATATACAGGGACATGCCAAAGGTGATGAGGCAATCTGTGCAACTGTAAATGCAATTGAAAAAGCCATTAAAAAAGGCTGCACACTTTACAGAACCGGAGGAGATGAATTTATGATTATCTGTCTCAGAATTCCTGAAAGTACAGTGGAAAAAATGCTTGAAGAAATACGCAGCCGTATGAAAGAAACTCCTTACACCTGTGCCTTAGGTGCTGCATTTGTTTCAAGTGAAAGTTTTGATCAGATATGTGCACGGGCCGATGCTGAGATGTACAAGGATAAGCAAAGATGCAAAAGTCAGGCAAATACACGTCAGTAACAATTCCGCAGCTTACTGTCTTCCGATAACGGTCATCATCTCATGATTCGGAGTGTATTAATCGATACTTGTTTGGACTTTCTCCGGTACAATTCAGAAACTGACGAAGAAAATACTTTGTATCGTTATAGCCACAGTCTGCGGCAATTGTATTTATTTTTAAGTCTGTTGTAAGAAGGAGATACTTTGCTTTGGAAATACGGCTGTTTATATAATCCTGAAGAAAGCTTATACCAAAACATTTTTTATACATTACCCGCAGATAGCCCGGACTGAACGAATACTTACGGCAAACATCATCAGTTGAGATATCTTCCTGTGGATTAAGATATATACTGTTACGTATTTCCAGCATTTTTTCGTAGTAATTAATATTGTGTTTTTCAATTTTGTTCCTGAGCTGAATATTGATATTTTGAATACATTTCTCCTTCAGATCAGTATATACGTCTTTTTCACTAAAAGGAAGTATACAATGCAGAAAGGAATCCATTCCATAGAAAGAAAGATATGTTCTATGCTGAGTAAGAAATGTTTTCAGATGGTCTTCAACCTGTTCAGCAGAATAGTTTTTAGAGTTTAACAGACATAGAAAAGTAGTATCATTAATTCTTCCGCATATGACATTATGAATTATTCCCAATTGTTTCAGAGCATCAGTTATATCAAGGAGAGAGGCTATTTTATTTGTTTTATCAATATCGTTAAAATCATCATGAAACAGACAGACTTTAAGCATAATTATAAATAATGTCCCTTTGTCTTTAATATCTTTTGAATTGTCAAATGCGATTTTCATTCCGGCATCATTTCTGAGAGCTGTTAATGTATCCTGAGTTTTACCGAGTGTCTGACATTTCATGAGATATCGAATATCATGTTTCAGTCGAAGAAATTCAAGACCGTTTGAAACAGATTTTATCCAGTGCTTGAAGATAATGTCATATGAATCCGGATTATCGTATTTTAATATTGCATATCCAAAAAGACGATTATCAAAAACCAGAGGACTAAAAAAATATGCAGCAGATTTATCAGAACGGAGTAAAATATCTGTAAGTTTGTTTTGGGTTAAACTGAACGAAGAGTTATCAAACCACGGCATTATACTTCTGCATGTCAAATTATCAATTTGTGTGTCGGGCCTATATTCGTACCAGTTCTCGTAAAGACATATAAAGATATCCTGAACATATCGAACAAGGTACTGATATTCTCCAGCTATCTCCATGAACTCATCAAGTGTACGGCAGCTTGTGATTTTTTCTTCCATATTGCTGTTCAGACTCCATTGTTCATACAGCTGATTTGAACGGATAAATTCCAGTTCTTCGTTAAGTTCCGTTTTAAGGAAACTGCATCGACAACTTATTCCATGGATTATGTTTCCTTTGGGAGACAAAAATTCTTCATTAATGTTAAATTTGATTTTTTTATAAAGAATTTTTACCGCGTCTCGGCCAAGCTGTTTCCTGTTGAATCTGTAGCTGGTAAGCAAAGGTGAATGACTGGTACGCATCATGGAAAAATCAAATCCTGCAACTGAAAGCTTATTGAAAATATTTATGTTTCTTCTGGCGAATTCGTCCTGAAGCCCAAAAGCCATGTAATCGTTAGCACATACAACGGCCTGGGGATATGGTCTGCGTCCCTCTATATATTCTTCGGCAAGTTTTTTTCCGGATTCCAGCCAGAAATCCCCGTATATAACTTTACTTTCATCAAAGGGAATGTTGTGTTTTTTCAGTGCGTTTTTGTACCCCTCTACGCGCATATGCGATACTTCTATACAGTCATATCCTGTCAGAAAATCTATATCTGTGAATCCATGTTCTTCAATCATATGATTCACTGTTTCCTCCATATCTTTCTCATTATCCGTGTTGATATGTATCAGGTCCGGAAGCTCAAAATCAGGCAGCATAGATCCTGCAATTATTATCGGAACATCGTTTCTGGCAAGAAGATGTTTATGAATTTTTTTTTGTAATTTCTCACACGGAAACGACTCAGAAAGCATAATAAAACCATCAAACTCAGATAAAAGAATCAAATCGTATATTACATTTTCAAAGGCAAGTTCTCTGTCGCAACAGTTTTCATTATATATGTTTGAAATCACTGCAATATCAATATTATATTTTTTGGCTTCATCAATAATACCGATAATTAGTTCTCGCTGAGCCGTGAAACTGACATCGGCAGCAATGACGCCAAATATCATCCTGTTTTTTGACGACTGCACCGTTTACACCTCTTTTTGGGATATATATATATCTAAGTATATAAATTTCAGAAGAAAAAGTCAATATAATCTGAAACGTTTTGTCCACCTCAAAGTCGATTTATGAGTTGAATTTTTGAATTTTACAGTGATATAATGATAATAACAAAATACTCTGAAAAAATATAATATCACAAAATGTCTGGAGGAATAACACATGAAGCTAAAAAAACTTTGTGCAGCATTGATGTCAGGTGTTATGGCAGTAAGTTTGTTTTCAGGCACACTTACTTCAAAAAATACTGACAGCACCAACTCAATCAGTGATATTCTGGAAAATATTTTTCCGGATGTCAAACCGGCAAAAGTAAACGCAGCGGTAAACAGTAATTTTAGACGACCAATCAACAATGAATCTCCTGTATGGATTGTACACATTGATTCCTGGAATTATGCTGACCCAGAAAAGATAATTGATCTTGTTCCGGAAGATGTACTCCCTTATGTTGTTTTCAATATATCCTTATCTATCAACTGGAGCCCTACAGAACACAAGTGGCTTATGGTACAGGATGGTATAGAATGTGCACGTTCATGGATGAAAGCGTGTGCGGATAAAGGTGTCTGGACAATGATTCAGCCTGCAAGCGGAGGTCAGTGTCATTTTCCTGATTATGCCGCAGATTATGATCTCGATAATACTATTTTCGGTGAGTTCTTTAAGGAATATCCAAACTTCATCGGATATAATTACTGCGAACAGTTCTGGGGATTTGCGTCAGCAGATTTTCCTGTTACTTATCAACAGCGCTATGATCACTTTGCAGCACTTTTAAAACTGTGCAATAAATACGGCGGTTATCTGGATGTAAGCTGGTGTGAAAACCAGTGGGGTTCAGCCCTTAACCCTGTAGCTATGCTGAAAACAAATTCCAACTGGGAAAAGGCATGCCGTACATATGCTCAGAACTTTATTCTTGAGGAAAAGTATACACAAGTCGCTTATATCGAAGATGTTGAGAGTGAAGTATATGGTGCATATATTTCAGGTTACTGCGGTAATTACGGTGTTCGCTGGGATGATACAGGCTGGTCTGATTATCCGTGGTCCGGCGATGCCACAAAGGAACAGTATCGTCTTTCCACAAGTCTTCCGATTTATTTTGAGCGTATGGCTCTTAACGGGATGACAGTTATTGATGGTCCTGAACTGGTCTGGGCAGATTGCGTCAAGGGACTCTGGGACGGTACAGACGATGAAGGATATAAATATCGTCAGTGGGACTTTTTTGATCAGTGTAAAAATGTAAACGTTGACATTATGCGAAAGTTTATTGACGGAACGATTCGCATACCGGACAGAAAAGAAGTAATTGACCGTACAAAAGTTGTAGTGATTCAGGATGTAAATTCAGGAAGCAATGATAATAAATATTGTTCATATGAAACACTTTTTGAAGGTCTTTATCGTATCAGTGATGACGGAAATTATAAGGATAACCACAATCCGTACAAGAGTACCGGCAGATATCAGACAATACCGACAGTTTATGCACTTGTTGACGACCTTGCAAAATCCATCCCTGTTCAGATTAAGCAATCCACCATTCCTTCCCGCTGGAGCAGCATTTCTGCAAAGCAGGCAGAATTCAATAAGCTTTATCCGGATTCAACATATGCAAACTGTTATGTGGGTAACAATGAAAATACATGGATTACATATTACAACAGCAAAGTGAGTGTGGGAGACAAAGGTGCAGCTATAGGTCTGAAATACAACACCTGTAAAACTTTTGACATCAAGCATCAGCTTTATGGTTCAGCAGTTATAAATGAATATTCTGATCATATTGACGTTTATATGAATAACTATGATGAGGATGATGCTAAAACACTTAAAACAGAAAACATCACTATTTCCGGTGCAGCTGATAAACCAACTTTTACTGCTAAGGACAGGGGCGTTAATCAGACGGCAAGTGTAATTACGGAAAGCTGGAACAATGGCTCATATACACTTACTGTAAAACATAATGGTCCTGTAGATATTTCTATCAAGTGCTCAGGAAATGAAACCGGACGTCAGACTTCTTACAGAAAATCAACTCAGGTCGCCCCTGATTTTCCTGACTTTTATACTGGTGCCCGCCAGTATGAGGGTGAAAATTTTGATATGAAGAATGTAGAGGGCAATGTAACAAATGGCTGCAACAGTGGTATCACCAGGTATCAGGGTATGGGCTTTGTGAAATTTGGTACAAAAAATAATGCAGCTGTAAAGGATACTGTTAATACAACAAAAGCCGGCACGTTCAAATGGACACTTCGTTACTCAGCGACTTCTGATGTAATATGTGTTGATCTTTATGTAAACGGTTCTAAGGTGAAAACGCTTAATCTTCCAAAAGGCTCAAATTACAGCGACTGGAAGACAGTTTCTGAAAATATAACTCTCAAATCAGGCGAAAACAAAATTGAACTTAAGGCCTCTTCAGCACTTCCTTGTTCACTTTATCTTGATAACTTCAAGGTTGAAGGTGATTTCGGTGATGCTGTTGTATCAGGCAAAACCATTTCTGCCTTCGAAAAAATTGAGGCAGAGGATTATACATCACAGTCAGGTACAGAAACTGAAGATTGTTCCGCTGGCGGAAAGAATATCGGTTATGTAAACAATGATGACTACATAATGTTTAAGAATGTTGATTTCGAAGACGGTGCAAAAAGCTTCACAGCTTCTGTTGCAACTACAAAAACAGGTGTTGGCATTGAGATGTATCTTGACAGTATGAGCGGAACTCCGTTTGCTCAGTGCGAGATTGCAAGCACAGGCGGCTGGCAGGAATGGAAAACTGCATCAGCTAATATTAGTGCTGTTACAGGAACCCATAACCTCTATCTTAAATTCAAAGGCGAAGGTGAGGACTATCTTCTGAATGTGGACAGCTTTACTTTCGGAAAAACACCTGTAACCCTTAACGGCTCAATTATCACTAACCTCAATGTCATTGACGGGGAAAATATTGATTCCTGGTCAGTAAACTATAATTTCAATAAGGGTTCCAGACTTTTCGGTGACCGTACACTTGTGTGTGAAAGCCTTCCGGACAGTCTCGCAGGAGCAGAATACATAAGAACAGCCTGTGATTCAAAAACAGTTCTTTCCCAGCTTGCCGGATTTACTGCTTCAAAGGATGCAGCAATCTATGTTGCAATGGATTCCCGTGTAACAAATCCAGCACCTTCATGGCTCGACAGCTGGACAAAGACTTCTGATGTAATCACCACCACCGATCCAAACGGAAACATTCTGAATCTGGAACTTTTCAGGAAAAGTGTTAAGTCCGGAGATACAGTAATTCTTGATACAAACGGCGGATCTGTGGAAAGTGTAAACTATATCGTTCTTGCAGGTGAAGATATTCCGGTTTCTGAAAACAATCAGATTCTGATAGGAGATGTTAATTTCAACGGTATTGTTGACGTTACTGACCTTTCAAAATTGTCTATATGGCTTATTGAAAATTATTCTCCTCAGGAAGATGAACTTAAGGCAGCAGATGTTGACAGCGACGGAAAAATCACACTTGCAGATCTTGCAAGAATGAGACAGTATATTTCTCATATTATTGAA
Organism: Oscillospiraceae bacterium; assembly: GCA_030533325.1. Taxonomy (GTDB): domain Bacteria; phylum Bacillota; class Clostridia; order Oscillospirales; family Ruminococcaceae; genus HUN007. The sequence goes on along the minus strand of JAUNJJ010000026.1, from coordinate 5,584 downwards.
AAGTTCTAAAAAAAACGGGTATGTACCTTGGTACATACCCGTTTTTCACAGAAATAAATTGGTTTTCCATTTCTGATATCCTCTGTTTTTATTTAGTGCTTAAATTCAGGTTTCCGGCTTTTTCTTAAAGACATAACCTTATAAATAATTACAGAAGTAAGTGAAATAAACACATTAACTCCAAGACAAATCAGAAATTCCGGTGAAGTCGGGTCATCCACCGAGGCTCCCATAAATGTAGTAAGTATAATACTCGGCGCTGTTCCTAGAAATGAGCCTAAAATATATTTTCTGTAATCCATCCTCATACTGCCCATAACCATACTCACTGCATCATACGGCATACAGCTTATTATACGAAGAAAAAATGCGCTTACAAATGTATGATTTGTTCCAAGATTTCTTACTGTATCAAGTTTGCTGTACTTTTCTGAAAGTCCGTCAACCAGATCGGCCTCTGCATATCTTCCCACGAGGAAAGGCAGAGTTGCCATAATTATAATTCCGGCAAGATTAACCGGAACCGCCATATAAACCGGAAGAACCGCACCTGAAAGTGCTGCAAGTACAGCCATCGGGAAAAAGAATGAAAGTGATTTCAGTGCATACATCAGACAAATCACAACCGCAGCCAGAACCGGTTCTTCCGGGGTGTATTCAATAAGTTCCTCAACGCTCAGATCCCTTAGCGATGTAAAATAAACAACTGCCATTAATGCAAGCATCATAAGCGGTGATATCTGAATGATTCTTTTGATTCCTTTACTTTTTTTGTTCATAGTATCTGCCTCTCTCTTTACACGGATTCTTTTGTTTTACTGTCTGAATGTATTATAAATCAGTATTGTGATGAAAAAAAGAAAAAATAATATATTTTTCGCAGAAAAACGGGTATGCACCTGAGCACATACCCGTTTTATACAGAAGTGAATTATTTTATCGAATATTTTTATTATTCAGCAGCCTCTTCAGTTTCCTCAACTGCGAGAATATCTTCAGCTGGCTTTGGTCCGAGTACCTTGTCACGGCCAACGAGCTTCATCTTTAATGCTGCAAGGTCTGCAAGGTTTACGTTATCATCATCTTCAACGTCTGCAACTACAGTCTGGTCTTCATCAAACTTCTTGTCGCCGATAACGTGAAGAGCAATGTTTGTAAGGTCTGTTACGTCAACCTTCTTATCCATTGTTACATCTCCGTATACACGGTCTGCATGCTTATCAACGTTTTCCTTTACTGCTTCCTCAAGGTTTTCACAGCCTTCAAATGCTTCGTCCTTGATTACTTCGAGTTTTTCAGGCTTGTTTACCTTCTTAAGCTTTTTGTCACCCTTGAATGTTTCTTCTTCGATTACCTTGATATCTTCAGGAAGTGTTACTTCTTCAAGGTTTTCACAGTCTTCAAATGCACCCTTGCCGATTTCCTTTACGCTTTCAGGAAGTTCTACCTTCTTGAGGTTTTTGCATCCGTCAAATGCGTGAGGTGCTATTGTTTCAACGCCTTCAGGTACTGTGAATTCCTCATCTGCCTTGCCTGCAGGGTATTTGAGGAGTGTCTTCTTATCCTTGTCAAAGAGAACTCCGTCCTCTGATGCGAGTTCGTCATTGCCTTCGCTTACTTCGAACTTCTTAAGTCCTGTGAATTCCTCAAAGCCGTGTCTGTGTCCTTCAGGCTTTGCATTCTCCTTGTTTGCCTTTATGATATCCCTGAACATATCCTTAAGTTCCTTTATTCCGAAACCGTCTGTGATTTCAAAACCTTCGAATTCTGAGAAATCAGGGAGAAGTGAGGAGATCTTGTCTACAAAATCCTTTATTGCCTGGATTACATCTTCGTTGAATCTGATTTCTTCATGTGCAGGTCCTTCAGGCATCTCCGGCATTTCCGGAAGTTCAGGCATTTCTGGCATTTCCGGCTTGCCTGCGTCTTCAGGTCTGCCTTCCCATTCAGGCTTCTCAGCATCTTCTGCCTCTTCCTTGTCTTCGTCAGAGATTTCAGGTCTTCCCGGTCTGCCCGGCTTAGCTGCTTCTGTAAAGAATTCGTCACCTGCTTCATCCTCTGCAGGTGCTGATACTGTTGTATCGTCCTGTACAGGTACGCTGAGTTCTTCTTCTGTTACCGACTGTGCTGATACTGCACATACATTTGCTGCTGCCATTACCAGTGCTGATACGCCTGCGATAATCTTGTTTGTTTTCATAGTAATTACATCCTTTCACATCTTAAAAATTGTTTTTGTTTTTTATCCGTTTTAATTTTCATGAACATATTTTTATGTCCGGTTTTTATTTATGTTTTTTGTTTTCTGTTAATTAGATGCATCAAAACAAACAAAGGTTCCCGAAGTTTTTTAATTTTTTTATAAACTTTTTCAGATGTGCAGGGCAATAACAGACCATATTCTCGAATCCTACCGGAAAGATACATCAGCCTTTGAAACCATTAATCATTTTATTACGCTTAACTTTAATGCTGCAAGGTTTACTTAAGCGTATTCAAAAAGTCAAGTGCTTCATAAACGTTTGAAAAGGTTAAACATTTCTGGCAAAGCCAGCGGTTACGTTCATCCGTATCATCAATACCAGGCAAGCCATCCTGAAGTAAATTAAATACAGTTTTCTTGGCGTTCTCAACTGCAATAGGATACCTTTGAGCAATTCTTGCCGTTATATCAGTATCGCCTTTTTTATAGTTTGGTTCTTTTGTCAGCAGTCTCTGCATGACATGTTCTTTTTCAGCAACTGTCTGGATTGGTGGCGTATACATTTCATAGTGCAACATGAGCCAATACTCTATGCATCCTGTCGTCATAAGAAGGCGAACCCTGATTCCGGGTTTCTTTCGCAAAGAACGCAGCCGCTTGATGATTTTCAGTCGTGCATCCCAGGATGAAATATCTTTTGTTTCTACGTCAAAGAAGAACCACACTTCATCCGTTACTTCTGCATAGTCCCGGTAAGATTTATCTTTCTTGAATTTGTTGTCTGCTTCTTCAAACAATCCAGTAGACCTGGGGCGTTTGATGGAAGCAACATCACGAAATTCCTTCCTCAGAAAATCCGTATAAGCCTGTTCGCTTTCGCCTTCACAGAATACAATAATATATGGTTTTTCGGGTCTTGTACGACGAGGCATTTAATCCACCTCCTCAATCTCAATGTCAGGAGTAGCTCCGTATTTTCCGACCAGATAACCCTTACGGATATTGTCTGTTGTTCTGGTAGAGAATTCACTGATACTGTAAAGCTCGGAGGCACCATCCCTATCCTGTTTATCAACGAAATACAGCTGATCCTTGCGTAGAAGTTCCAGATTCATCAGCTCTGTGTTATGAGTAGTAAATACAATCTGCGCACCCTTCGGATTGGAAGTCTTGCTCTGAAATTTTGCAATGATAAAGTTGACAAGTTTCGGATGCAGTTCACTTTCCAATTCGTCCACCAGCAGAATACCGCCGATATTCAAAGCCGACTCAATAGCTGGAGCGATTGCCATCAGCTTTCTCGTGCCGTCAGATTCATCTGCAAGGTCAAGCAAATAGGACGCCTTCCTGCCATCCTTATTCTCACCCTGGTGGCTTGCTTTTGCAGTGACTTCACCCATCCTCAGTCGGACTTCTCCATTATTTGAGGTTTCCGACAGAACATGCATAAACTGCACTAAGGCTGTCTTGATTCCATCAGGAATATCACCCGGCAGAGTAGTATCATCATCTATCTCCTTACTGTCAAACTCAAATTGCATATCCGTAATACCAAAATCTGCAGCCTTGGCATAATCAGAGATTGCTTTCAGCATGTTCTTATCTTCGGAATACTCAATAAGCTGTTTAGGAATGTCAGAATAGTCGCGGCTAAAATACACCTGATCGCGGAACCAACGCATAGCAGCAACGCATGGACCATCATTCATTGTACATGCAACAGAAAAAAACAGCTGGTTATCTGCAACCATTTCGCCGATCATACTTCTCTTTTTCTTTTCCTCTGTAAAGGAAAATTCATGCGCTGTCCTGCTAAAAATCAAAGCCTTCTGACCTTTAGGTGCATGGTACAGATACTCAGAAAAGATTTTTTCTCTCGTAGCAGAAAAACCATACCAGTATTTGATTCCGTTTGATATATATACGAAGTCAAATTCTGTTGGTTCATCCTTCGAATAATCATTTAACGAAAAAGGATTAACAGGGATAACAGCACGCTCATGCTGCGTTCTCTGTGCACTACGAATAAATTGCACGGCAAGCCAGAAGGCACGGATAACATTACTCTTACCTCCGCCGTTTTTACCATAGATGGCACAGGCTGGCAACAGCTTAACAGTCGAAGTCAACGGAATCAGGCAATTTTTGAAAGAGCTTAAACCGGTTGCTTCCATTGAAAGCGTAGCCTCGTCGCGGAAGGAGCGGTAATTCTTGAAACGAAATTCGATTAACATTACAAACAACCTCCATGATAAGTCTTATATCAGTATAGCACCATTATTCCCAAAATACAATAGAAATAATCAATCTTTCTGATTTTTTGAGCTTGATTTATTTTGCTGATTTGTATACGCGGAATGTTTCTCGCTTACAAAAAAAACGGGTATGCACCTGAGTACATACCCGTTTTACACAGAAGTGAATTATTTTATCTATATCTCACTTATATGTAACAATTGTGCAACGCAGCGTTGCACAATTACTCCATTTCTTTTTCAATTTCTTCTATTGTAGGCAGGCTGCTTCTCAGATCCTCAGGCAGCTGCTTTGTTATCTGTTCCTGCCACTGGGCAACGCCAATCGGATTCTGATACCCTGCCAATGAGTATTCAACAACAGTTTTATTTTTGCCCTTGACAACCAGCAACCCGATAGTCGGCTTATCATCGGGATGACGAAGTACATCATTGACTACGTTCTGATACATATTGAGCTGACTTATAAACCCCGGCTCAAAATCGCAGGCTTTAAGCTCTATAACAACATAGCAGCGAAGTTTTAGGTGATAAAACAATAAGTCAAGGTAAAAATCCTGTCCGCCGACTTCAAGGTGAACATGTCTGCCAACAAAAGCAAAGCCCTGTCCCAACTCCAAAAGAAATTGCTGAATATGTTCGGTGAGCTTTCTTTCAATTTCAACCTCACGCCTCGGGACATCAGTGCCGAGAAAATCAAAAAGGTACGGGTCTTTAAATATCTGATCAGGCATATCATACTCGCATTAGCCGACAGTACGACCGAAAGACGCTGTTTTTGAATTTCATTTTTTATATTATCTATAAAGCTCAAATAAGTATCACTCATTTCGGAAATAATCGGGGCAACAGGAATTATTACCTCATCTGTAGCTTTACCCATATGATTGCGTTTATCCATAAACAAAGTTCTCCTTAATGCGTTGTTTGATTAATTATAACACTTTTGAATGTGAAAATCAATGATTATAAGAAAACCGGAAACCTGAAGAAATTTACAGTTTTGCTGACGTGAACTAAGATTTTCTGGAATATTATAGAATTTTGTTTTATAGAATTATAATTGACGGGGTATTTTTTATAATTTTGTTTTGAATGATTTTTCAAATATGAAAAAACTTTCCAC
>JAUNJJ010000342.1:942-1596 GCA_030533325.1 Oscillospiraceae bacterium | reverse complement strand
CTATTAGGGGGAAGAGTAGCAGAAAGCTTAATATTAAATGATATTTCAACAGGAGCAAGTAACGATATTGAAAGAGCCTCTAAAATAGCAAGAGATATGGTTACACGTTACGGAATGAGTGATAGATTAGGAACAATTACATTTGGAACTAATCAAGAAGAGGTATTTTTAGGAAGAGACTTTAATCAACAAAGAAATTTTGGAGAAGAAACAGCAGGTTTAATTGATGAAGAGGTAAAAAATATAATAGATAAAGCATATAAAACAGCAGAATATATTTTAAGCCAACATATTAATAAATTACACACAGTAGCAAGTATTTTACTAGAAAAAGAAAAAATTGATGGAGAAGAATTTAACGCAATATTTGAAGAATAAAATAAAGTCTATAAAAGCACGTATTAGCTAAATACGTGCTTTTATAGACTTATTTTATTAATTAAGAAATTGTTATTGACAGTAAGAAAAATAAATAATAAAATGAAGCTAAATTTAATAATATACGCAATGAAAAATATGGTAAAAATACCTAAATATTAAGGAGGAAAAAGATATGAAGATTTTTGCTTGCCCAACAGCAGAAAATTTTGCAAAAGAAATTTGTGAACAGTTGGAATTGGAATTAGGAAAAATAGAATTCCTAAAATTTAAAAA
>JAUNJJ010000342.1:0-910 GCA_030533325.1 Oscillospiraceae bacterium | reverse complement strand
CAATTTTGTACAATACAAAGAAACAGTAAGAGAACAAGATATTTATATTATTCAAACAACAGAACCACCAGTAAATGAAAGGATTATGGAATTACTTATTGCAATAGATGCAGCAAAAAGAGCTTCTGCAAAACGTATTAATGTAGTTTTACCATATTATATGTATTCACGTTCAGACAAAAAAGATCAGCCACGAGTTCCAATTACAGCAAAATTAATGGCACAGTTATTAGAAGCAGCAGGGGCATCTAGAGTATTAACTTGTGACTTACATAATTCAGCAATTCAAGGATATTTTAATATTCAATGTGATAGATTAACAGCAAAGTATTTATTATCTGCATATTTTAAAGAAAAACAATTAGAAAATATTGTAATTGTTGCAACAGATGCAGGAAGTGCGAAAAAAGCATATAGATATTCTCATTTTTTTAATTGTCCAATAGCATTAATCGATAAAAGAAGAGAAGGAAACAATGATAAGGCAAAAGCTTCTACTATTATAGGAGATGTAAAAGGAAAAACAGCAATTATATTTGATGATGAAGTATCAACAGCAGGAACATTAATTGAAGCGGCACACATAATTAAACAATTTGGAGCAGAAAAAATTTATGCAGGCTGTACGCATGGAATTTTATGTGGACCAGCAATAGAAAGAATTGCCTCTTCGGATTTAGAAGAATTAGTAATTACAAATACAGTACCATTGCCAAAAGAAAAGCAAATAAGTAAAATAAAAGTGGTATCTATAGCACCTTTATTTGCAGAAGCAATTAAAAGAATTAATCAAGCACAGCCATTAGGAGATTTATTTGATTTTTAATTTTGCACTCTTAAATTTTGCCATTTTGGATTACACTATCTGAATTCTGAATAATGCTTTACAATTTACATAAAAAATGCTATA
>JAUNJJ010000127.1 GCA_030533325.1 Oscillospiraceae bacterium | reverse complement strand
ATTATTCTTGACTTTAATATACTTGACTATATTGATAAACATATCAAGGATAAGGAAAGTATTTATCTTGCAAAGTTCAGCTCTTTGGGAAAGAAGTTTACAGATTTTGTTCTTTCAATATATAAAGATGGCTTTTATAAATGCATTTGTGATAATAATAAAGTGCTTACTGGTTTGATTGATGAGTACATAGAACTTGGAAAATTAATGTCAACCGCTTCACTTCAGGAAAATGAAAAATGGTTGTTTGATGTATTTATTTATGCTTTTTCTATTGTTGAAAATCATAATGTACTTGGTACAGATTCAAAATGCGCTGTTGTACCTCCTTGGCATCCTGCAACGCTTGAAAAATTAAATGATCAAAAAGTCTTTTTCCTTGATGGATGTTCTCAGTGGTGGAATGAAAATCAAAATGCTGAAAAATTGACAAAGAAGCAGATTGATGATAATATAAGCAGTCTTATTCATATGAGCATGATTCAAAGTGCTTTAGATATCTTTCCAACGAATAATCAACAGTATTATGGTATTCATAACTCATTTGGTACATTTTCAGTTTATGGAAGAAACGATATAAAGAATACTACGAGACTTAAAGATATTATTCGTAAAGATGCAATTTATGATGATGATTTTACTGGAAAAGACAATATAGAAATGAATGATAATGCCAAAATGATATATGGTGTTTTACAGGATTATCAAAAAGCTTTTCCAGCCTCATATAAAAACATAAGTTTAGCGTTCATTGATCCGACCGAATTACAACCAATAATTGCCGCTATGTATAAGTTTATAGATGTTTCTCGTGAAGAACATCCTGATATAAAGCTTAACATAGTATTGAAAATTCTTGTAAAACCAGATAACAAGGGTGGAAAGAACTATATTGCTTACTGGATGGATGAGTGCTTTGCTCAGGACGAAAATATTAATGTAAAAACATACATGAACGAGTGGAATACGAAATCTGATTTTGACTGGCTGTTGAACGGAAATAATGATATTGTTTTTGTAATGGATCTCCTCAAACTTACAAGTCTAAATTTCGCAAAAAACAACTCAACTTCAAACATTGGCTGGAATCAGTGCAGATTTCCTATTGTATATAAGCCTTCTCCTGTGTCAAAGACAGCATTAAACATAAAAAGAAAAATCGAAATATCTCAGCCTCAGTTTAAAGCTGCTTTTATACATACACAGGTTGTGAGATATAAAAACAATTCTGAAACAATACCTGAATGCAGTTTTATTGCAGCCAGAGAAGTAAGTATTGATGAGGAGGCAAGAAAACTTGTAGAAATTCTTCATGAAAAAGCTTACTGGGTTGTATGCGTAGACAGCGGCATGGACGGCGCACTCTTAAAAAATGAAAATGGTGAGAGCCAATATCCAATAATTGGTTTTAGTACAGGAAAAGGTTCTTATGGTCAGTATAATCTTACAGTTACAAGTAGAGAATCAATTTTAAAAATTATAAAGAAAAAACTTGAACGTAGATTATATCAGTTATTTCATTGGGAGAAATACAAAATTGAAAAAGCTGCTGAGCTTTGCTTAAAAGAAGCGGCAAGTCTGGATGGAATAAGCCTGTTATCTGCTATCAATCAGAAAGACCATAATATCAATGAATTTATGGCATATGTACTTACTTCTCTTCTAGAGAAAGAACACATCAATAACTCTGCTCTGAAAATTGTTGTTCATCTTGATTCATATATGCATTGGTTTGATAACCGTATTGTTGCAGATGAATCTAACTCAAGACCAGACTTTCTCATTCTAAATGTTATTATGGACGATGAAAATGAGAAATTGCATATTGACGCAACTGTTGTGGAATGTAAAACATCAACACTGCAGCATGCTTTAGCTCATAAAGAAAGAGCAGTAGAGCAGGTCGCCCATGGTATAAAAAGATTAAAACAAATATTTGATCCGTATTCCACTTCAATGAAAAGAAGATACTGGTATGCACAGCTGTACAGGGCATTAGCTTTTGCTCAGGTTACATTTTCTGATAATTCCGAGGACTTCTCTAACTTGTCTGAAAAACTTAGACTCATACTTGAAGGGAATTTTGAAATTAACTGGAATGGTAAAGTAATAGGATACTGGATTGATAAAGAAGGGGAAGAAATTGAATCAAGCAACAGTAATATTTATGATTCAGTTCAGTATCTGGATGTACCACAGTTAAAAATTCAGAAATTGTTGCTTCAGAACGAATCTTCTGATAATATCTTCGTAAATCAGGATTCTGTATATTATGACGAAGAAGACGAAGATGAGATTATTCGTAGTAGAGAAAAAGAAATTGATGATGAAATGAAGGAACATTATCGTAAAAAGAATAGTACAGTTGTTAATACAGATTCTACGGAAGATAGTATAACTGTTGAAAATTCTGAAATATCATCTGAAAAGAATCCGGGTAATGATTCTTCCTTAGGTTCATCTGAAAAGTTAACTGATATTTTTTCTGTTTTTGATGATGAAGTATCTAGTGAAGTTGCTGAACAGATAATCCAATCAAGTGATGAGACAGTTGGAGAAACTTCAAAAATTAATCTGGATAACATAAGAGTACTCATAGGAAAAGATAAGATGAATACTGAAGTGTACTGGGAGTTTGGAAATAAATCTCTTGCTAACAGACATCTTCTTATAACTGGTACATCCGGTCAAGGAAAGACATACAGTATTCAGACTATGCTTTATGAGCTGTCTAAGGGTAATGTTTCTTCTATAATCTTTGATTATACAGAAGGATTCAGATTGGATCAGCTTGAAAAAGAATACACAGCAAAAATGGGGGATAAAATCAGGCAGTATATAGTAAAATTCGATGGTGTTCCGATTAATCCGTTCAAACGACATGATATTGATGTTGCAGGCCAGATAAGAAAGGAATTTCCAGCTGATATTGCTGCACGTTTTGCTAATATTTTAGTTCATGTATATAAATTTGGTGAACAGCAGTTTTCAGCAATTTTTGAGGCTACCCGACGAGGAATTGAGAAATACAGTGATAATATGAATATGGATTTCTTCAGAAAAGAACTTGAACTTGTAAAAGCTGAAAATAAAGCAGCTCAAACTGTTATTTCAAAAATGACTCCGTTCTTCTATAGTGTTTCATTTGATAATAATTCAGATTTTGACTGGAAGGATTACTTGTATGCTGAGCAAGCAGAATCTACGATATTCCAGCTTACAAACATAGATCGTGAAACGCAGATAATTATTACTGAGCTTATGTTATGGGATATGTGGTACTATACAAAAAAATATGGCAAGAAAGATAAACCGTTTGTAGTTGTTCTTGATGAGGCTCAGAATCTGTCACATAAGAGCAACTCACCAAGTGCTGTCATTCTTACTGAGGGTAGAAAGTTTGGATGGTCAGCATGGTTTGCTACACAGTCATTAAAAGTTTTGTCGGATGATGAAGTAGTACGTTTGCTACAAGCACCATTTAAATTGTATTTCAAGCCAACTGATGATGAGATAACTAAAATGGCTAAGCAGCTTGATCCTGCCAATGGAAATACATGGCTGACTCCATTGAAAAATCTAAAAAAAGGTCAGTGTATAGTTGTTGGTGATAGAGTAAGGCCAGATGGCACATTTGGACAGGTTAAGTCAACAATAACAAATGTTACTTCATTTAACGAGAGAGGTTGATTATGGGTAAACAAGTAAATATAAATTTCCATTTGACTTTCAAACCGGAAATACAATATATAAGCAGCATTCTTGAATTGGCAGGAAACTCATGCGATGGTATGACAGTCAAAGAAATATCAAGTAATACAGGTATTCCTCAAGGAGAGAGTAGTGGAAAAGTTGAGCCGCATATTAATTATGCAGCTTACATGGGACTTATAGAATTCAGGAAAGAAGACGGAAAAATATACTTAAGTCAGACTAAACTTGGAAAAACAGTAAGCATGGAAGATCCGGGACTTCAGGAAAAGCTTTCTTTACTTCTTTGCCATTCGATGATGTTAAGAAAAGAAAATGGAGCCGACGTATGGTATAGTTCGTTTAAAAAAATTTTTCCAAAATATAGTAATGAAATTAGTAGAGATATCTTAATCAAAGAACTTGCTAAACTTTATGATGATAAAGTCAACGTAAAGAATTTTGCTCCGTTTACTTCTTCATATGAAGATATGTTTTCATCACTCAATATATTAATTGTTGACTCCGAGAAAATAAAATATGTACCGATGATGTATGATAAGGAGTTTATATATCTGTATGCGTACATTCTGTGTTCTTATTGGGATGAGATAATTCCAGGACATTTAGAAATTTCATCGATAGAATTCGAAAAACTTGGTTATGGGAAAAGTTTTTGCTGGGATTCTAAAATGGAATATGAAGTGCTTGAAAGATTATCAGATAAGGGTTTAATTCGAATGAATCGTCAGCTTATGCCATATACGATTTTAAAGCTTGCAGATAAGGATGAACTGTTAGATAAACTGTATTCCGAACTGTGCTAAGGAGGAATTAAAATGAAACTGAATAACTTACTTGAGTTTCGCAAAGATTTATATTTTGAGGGTGCTGTACAGGCCGATTGGTTTTATTCGCCAGAAAAGGCGTCTAAAGTATCAGAAAACTTTGTTTTTCATGGTAAGCAGTATTTTGGTATAGATGATTGTGGGATAGGCAATAAGAGGAGAATAGACACAATAAGCCTTGTTGAAGAATTGGTTTCAAAGCTTAACGATGACCGTTCTAACGCCCTTTCTCTTGCTGTTGCTGATTATGGTACTGGTAAGTCTCACCTTGCAGTAACTCTTGCACAGATTTTTTCCGGATCTGAGTATATGCCGGAAACATATAACAAAATTCTTGAAAATATAAAAAATATTGATGCTGCTGCTGCTACTAAAATTCAGTCGTTATCTAAATCAAGAAATTTTGTTATGGTTATCAACGGAATGAGAGATTTTAATCTTCATTCAGAAATATTAAAAGCTGCTCAGAAAAGTCTGCAGTTATACGGGCTTCCTGATGATTCATTAAGAAAAATCAACCGTGCAATAGAGACTGCTGAAATTTTCTTTGAAAGAAATTATAAGAATGCCATTGATTTATTTAAAAAACATGCAAAGGAGAAAAAATGGCGTTTTTCTTCAGACGATGATTTAGTTAATCAGATTAAAGAAAGACTTATGATAGATGACGATGCATTTGAAATTGTAAATGCAGTTTATACAGAAATCAATGGTCAGGAAATTAGATGGGATGAAGGATTGTCAGCATCGAGTATATTAGAAACGCTTGTTTCAGAATACTGCGGAATGAATGGTATATTTGATCATATCATTATTCTCTTTGATGAATTTGGCCGTTATCTTGAATATACGTCATGCGTAAATGCCGCACGTTCTGGAGAATCAGCTCTTCAGCAGATTTATGAACTTACTCAGAAAACACAGAATGTTGAAGGATATCTACATGTTATTAACTTTATTCAGTCTGATATAAAAACATATTTACAGCGAGTTGATCAGACAAAGAATATAAGCAGATATATTGGAAGATATGATGAGTCTGAAAAATATTATATTTCTTCAAATCTTGAAACTGTATTTGCAAATCTTATTCAACGTAAGGATAAAGATGCATTTAAGGATACAATAGTAAAATGGCAGTCATCCAAAGAAAATGACTGGAAAATACTATTTCAGAAAATGAATAAATGGCTCGTAACAAAGGGAATGTGGAAGAACTATGAGCTTTTCAGAAAAGTTGTTGTAGAAGGAATTTATCCTCTCCACCCTTTATCAACTTTTATGCTTACGAATTTATCAGACTATCTTCAGAATCGTTCTTCTCTTACATTGATAAGCAATTATATAGAAGATAAATCAGAAGTTGATATTTCAATAACTCCATTCTTAATATTACCTGAGAATTTAATTTCCGGAGATCTGTATGTTGAAATGCTTTCTGCAGAGCAGGAAGGCAGACAGAAAACTCAGCAATGTATAAAATATGATAATGTACTTATAAAATTTGCTGATAAACTTTCTGAAAAATCACTTGCCGTTCTTCGTTCAAATCTTATTCTAAGAGTTCTCAGATTTAAGACAACAGATTATGAAGATGCGATTGATGCGTTATCAATTTGTTCAGGACTTTCTATATCTGACATAAAATCAGAATTGAAATGGCTTGAGGATGAATATGCAGTTCTTGAATTCGATGATCATGCTGGTGTATTTGATTTTACTGAAGAATCAAATGGTGCGCATGATTTTAAAGTTTTAAAGAAACGACTTATTTCTTCGTGTAAGATAGATAATTCAATTATTTCAACAATTAAGATTAAGGAAATACTTAATATTAGCGAACCAATAAGCACTAATTTTGGTATACAACATAAGATATCTACAAGTGAGTGGATGTTTAAGCAGGATTTATATCCTATTGAACAATTTAATGCTGAAAAAGTTGCGATGTATCTTAAAGACTGGGATTCAGCAATAAATGTTTTAGCACCAAAAGGAAATCTTATATGGCTCTATGTAAATAAAAATTCAAATTCTGATTCCGTAGAACGTGTGGTTTCACTGGTGAAAAGCCTTGAAGGTAAGCCTATTATTGTTATGCTTATTAACGATGCAGATAACAGACTTTTCGATTGCCTTAAGGAATATACTGTACTTGATGGTATGGACGATACTGTAAAGAAAAAATATGAGCGTCATTTCCAGGAGGATTTATTTAGAGTTGAAAGTAATCTTAAAGATGAAATGGAATCATTAAAAAAAGCACGACTGAGGATAACTGCCGATGGAATATCTACAGTTCCTGCTAGATTATCTGTATTTTTAACTAGTGTTTTTGATTCCATTTATCCTAATGCTGTGCCATTTTTCTTTGATGGTTTTGTTACAAAAAATAATAATATTGCAGCTAAAGCTAGTGGGTATTACTGTGCTTTCCTTAAGATGTTACTTTCTAATTCTGTTAGCGAAACTACAATAAGAAACTTTGTTGTAGAGATGCGTGTAAGAGCTGAAGCATTATTCCTCACCAGTTCATCAACCTCGTGGAAATGTATTGACGAAGACTTTAAGCTTTGTCCACCAATTGAAAAGAACGCAAAAAAAGTTTACAATCATATTTATAATAAAATCTATTCCGAGAAGGAAATTCCAATAAGTTATATTTATGATACATTTTCCAAGCCACCATATGGTATGAGCGAAGAAATAATTACTCTTTTAATTGCTGTAACATGTGCAAATCTCAGTTATTGTGTTAGAATCAAATACAATGGAATAAAGAATATCAATGTGTGGAAAGACGATGTTATTATCAATAATGATAAGAAAATTGATATTAAGGCAATAAAAAGCTCTGCTATTGTATTTGTAAATGCCGGGGAAGTCTCAGGCAAGTATATTCAGTTCTTCGATAAAGTTAAGAAAAATAAAATCATTTCAGAGGTAGCGCATCTTAAAAATCAGTTAGATGAGATGACGAAAGCTGATGAAGTACCTGAGGAACTTGAAACAGCGTATCAACTTGCGCTTAAAACGCTTGAATCCGGACGTAAAGCAAGCAATGAATGGTCTGAAGAAATAGGCAAGATTGATGATATGTATGAAGACGGAGTAGAAAATAACGATTTCTATCAACTTGTTAAAGCCAAAAAGTGCATAAAAGAATTTCCGTTAAAGAAAATCTTTGCAGATAATGGATTTGCATTTGACGACGATTCTAAAGAACAGTTGATCAATTTACAAAAAGAAATAACGATTCAAATTAAGGGGAAAATAAAATCGTTTGTTGCAGATATGCATTGTAAATCTATAGCAGGCCTTAATACGTTCAGAAATCATCACACAAAAATCGAAGAAATGCTCGTTGATCTGGGACATGATGATTTTGCGGCTCTCATCCGTGAAAGAAAAGAAAAAATTATGGAAAGTCAGGAAGAAATACGTTCGCGCGAAGAGCTTTCTTCGGATTGTAATAAATTTCTTTCAGCAAGTCATGTTGATAGATTCATATCATACACCGCAATTCTATCGTTTATAAAAGAAGGTAAAGAGATATCTCAAAGAATAGATAAATTTTCTGATTCTTTGGGTGGAGATATCACTTCAATGATGGATAAAGTTTCAGCAAGAATTTCACAGCTTGAAACAGAAAGAAATCGTGTAATTCAGTGTATTTCTGAAATATGGGACGCTCTTGGTGAAATAAATTGTCATGAAGATATTGTAAAGTTACTTAGTAAGATAAGAAATGTTCTTCAGAAAGGGTTGGCTAAACGTGACAATGAAGCGCTTGATGAATTACTTAGTAATCTGGAAACATTAAAAAATGATATAGAAATTCTACAGAACGTTAGTAATTCGTTAGCAGAAGCGAATATAGTATCTGCTGAACTTAAAAAGAAATACGAAGAATCTGAATTTGATTTTGATGTTATTGAGATTATAGATGGAGTATATGCTACAGTCATTACAAGAATAAAAGAAAAAGAGGATTATTGGATTAGGACAAACCTATCTCTTGGAGATAAATCGAGACAGAGTATATATCATTGGAAAGATCGTATAAAATCTTTGCCTGAATATCTTTCGGAGGAAACAGTCGAGAGAGTTAAAACTCTTGATAAAGAAGCGGACGGAATCATTAGTGACGGAAAGATTGAAGATGTTATACATTACTTTGAAAAGCTGTCACTTGAAGAACGAATTGAGTGTATAAAAAGATTGCAGGAAATATGTTAAATTTGATAATAAAAAATCAAGAATAATATCAAGTCAATTGTTGATGAGTATTCGTGAGAGAAGTACACCTGTTCACCTGCAAATAACAAACTCCGCTTATTTGCATGTGAATTTTATTGTATCCGGTGCATTTGTATGGTATAATAAGAACAGAGTACGAATATTTAAATGTCATTTTATGTAATAATGCCTGTATTTTACAGAAAACTTTGTGGAAA
>JAUNJJ010000025.1 GCA_030533325.1 Oscillospiraceae bacterium | reverse complement strand
GGGAATGAGATAATTCACGGATCATATGATGAGTGTTCCTATAATTTTCTGCTTCCGTATTATAAACAGGAAATAGAAGCACCACCTTCATTGTTTGCTACTGGCGGAAGGTTTAACAGAAGCGGAACATCATATCTGTATTTATCGGATACAATAGAAACCTGTCTTGCAGAAGTTCATTTACCAATAGGTCAGAACTGCAGCGTTGGTGAATTCAGATGTGCTGAACAAATCGAACTGATTGATCTGACTCAGTTTAAAAATGATTCTGAAATGGAAAACTGGCTTAAAATACTGATGCAGCCTGTGTACACTGAAACAAAATATATTTACAATATAACCCGTTTTCTTGCGGATATTTTTAAAAGCATAAACGGTAACGGCATGTATTTTGAAAGTGTTCAGGCTGAGGGCCACAATATTGTATGTTTTAATCCTTTTCTTTTTAAACTGGTTGAATACAGTGAAAAAATTTTTACTGCCACAAAAATAAAATACGATTATCAGCAGGTGGAAGATGCGATACGTGAGTATTCAAGAAACGGGGAGTACAAATATATAAATTCCTATAATGAAAATGAAAACAGGAGAAATGAGGAAAAGATTGATTATTTGTATGACTGGATTGAAAATGAGAAGAGAAAATAAAATAAAATCATACTTATATCAAAAAGTAAAGCTCAGAGAACATAACCAGTCCTCTGAGCTTCGGTTTTTTATTTTTGGGGTTTTATACTTTCAGAAATGAAATCTATTAAGGCAAGATATAACATAATAAATTTTCCTACAATTATTACAGAAATTTCATATAAAAAGAGTTCAATCATAACCCAAAGCGGAGTTATTCCATATTTGTAATATATCGGATCCGATGCGTAATCATGGCCTCTCTTGGATTTGTAATATGCGGCAATAATTCCTATAACAATAATACTGACAATCTGAACCAAAAAGAAGACTTGTCTTCTTTTTTTTGCAGAATGACAGTAATAGTCGCTTTCACTTTCTCTTGAAACAAAAAAATAGTATATTGAAGAGAGAATGAGTATCCAGGGTATAATGAAAAATTCAAAACCTGTATCAATTATATAAAAGCTTAGATCATATAAAAATGGAAATATAAGTGCCAGAATATAAGTTCTCAAAAGAGATAATTTATCTTTGAAAAGATTTCCTTTTGTTTTAATCAATATATTTTTCCTCCACAGGTATGTACATATATAAGTAGCCATCTCCTATTTCAAGATTGTATCCTCTCTTAATAAAATCATTCAGAAGGGATATGGCTTCGTATTCATCACCTTCGTATTTACAGTAACAGATATCGATTTCTGTTTGTTTATCAACAGAATTTAGTTGTTTTAGAAACTCAGAATCTATTGTATATGAGCGTAATTCAAATTTCTCAAGATTTTTGAAATTATTCAGAATTTTTGCAAAGTCAGCTGAATTAAGTTTTGAATAGTCGTCTCTATGGTGGTACCTTGAAATAGATATGGTTCTAAGATTACTACAGTTTGAAAGAAGTGAAATATCATCAAAATTAGTGTTATAGAATAATATTTCCTCTAAGCTGGTCATATTGTAAAGTTCGGACCAGTCTTCGCAATCCCAGTCAATTTCGAGTTTTTTAAGATGGGTCTTGTTTTTGAGAAAATTAATATTTTTATATATTTTCTTCGGATTAAAATTAAATGCTTGTATCTCTTCTATATTGTCACAAAATTGCAGTATATATTTTTCATATGCAAATCTTTTAACACCAGGTTCTATTTTTACAATAGTTATTTCATTTGGATTGAATGCTTCTATACTATCATCACTTTCCAGAAAAACAGTATGAGGTTTTCCAAGGAAACCAGTAAAATTCCATAGCAAAAAAAGTGTCCAAGCCAATATCAGGGCAATTACTGAAATTATTTCCCGCTTAAGTTTTTTTGCACTTTTATTATTTGTTTCATATTTCATTGAATTTTCTCCCTGTATATTGGAAATGATAATCTGCTTGCATAAATGGGGTAAATACAAGAATACAATTAAACTGAATTTGTAACTGTTCAGGAGCAATGAATTAAAGGGAGATTTAAAGCAGTTTTATGTTATAATCCCTTTAAATAACCAGTTCCTGAACAGTTACCTGAATTTAACGAGTTATGCTTTTATATTTAGATGATAACATATTCAATTTAAGTTGTCAATAAAAGACTGAAGCTGAAAAAATTCGCAGAGCAAGCAAGGAACAGGTAAAAGAAATCAGGTGGATTTACAGTACCATTTTCATACTGCATATTTCACTGTACATCCGGGCTGATAATGTCTCCGTCTATGCCGTGTTATGGAAGTTCAGCTACAAAAGCTTTTGTGTAGTTTTCAATATCAGTTTTTAATATTATCCTGCCCTCATGCTTATCGATAATACGTTTTGTTATAGCCAGTCCCAGACCGGTTCAATGTCCGGCAGTTCTTGCAGAGTTTTCAGTAACAAACGGCTCAAAAATATTCATGTCAGATGGTATTCTTTTTCCTGAATCCGCAACAGTAATAATGCATCCGGAATCGTGTTCATTTACGCTTACCAGAACATTTGTGCCACCCGGATTGTGCCTGAATGAATTAATGATGAGGTTTGAAAGTGCCCGTTTCATAGAGGTTCTGTCAACACTGCTCAAAGATATTTTCATGAACATAGTCAACATAATTCTCTCTGCTGACACGTTCAACGATATATGCTGCAAGTGCTGAACTCCAGTTTGAATATGCAGTATATTCCCCAACATGATATGCCTGATAGCATTCACAGCTTTTTACTGCTTCTTCAAGACTGTCGAATAAGTCATCTTCACTGCACATTTGATTTTCATAATAGCTTTCCTGAAAGCCTGCATTATGGTTCATCAGGTTCAGCATTGTTATTTTTTCGTCCTCATACTGTAGTTTTGTCAGAAAACCATCCGGCAGATATTCTCTTATATCTGTATCAAAGTCAATATTTCCTCTTTCCCACTGCTGCATTACTGAAGTCCAGACAAGTATTTTTGAGCAGCTGCCCTATTCATAAACTGTATTTTCATCAGCCGGGATATTGCCGGCTATATCCTTCCAGCCATAACAGTTGCTTGTGATAATACCGTCTTTGCTGAAAACAGCAACTTCGCATGAAGCAAGACCGTCCTCGTATTTTTCTATATACCTGTCAAGTTCGCTGCTGATATCGCAGTAACTGATACCAGATGGCGTCTGCTGTTCCTGATGGATTTCTTCTGCATTTACAGTAACCGCACTCTTTAAAACAAATTGAATAAATATCAGATAGCGACAACTTTTCATTTTGAATATGAAAAAATGAAAAGTTGAAAGCAAATGCGGGATATGATATAATTGATAGTGTGAGCATACAGAAAAACCGGACAATAAGTCCCTGACGGAGATACAATTAAGATTGAATATACGTGATAAAAACGAGGCGATGATATATGTGGATTTTATTTGCTGTTTTGTCTGCCGTTTTTGCGGCACTTACATCTATTCTTGCAAAGATTGGTATAGATGGTGTAGATTCAAATTTAGCAACAGCGATAAGAACGGTTGTCGTTGTTCTTATGGCCTGGGTTATGGTATTTCTGACTAACGCACAAAGCGGACTGTCGGAAATCAGCAAAAAGAGCTGGATTTTTCTTGTCCTGTCAGGGGTGTCGACAGGTGCCTCATGGCTGTTCTATTATAAGGCACTGCAGACAGGAGAAGCATCAAAGGTTGTGCCGATTGATAAAATGAGTGTAGTGATTACACTTATTCTCGCATTCATCTTTCTTCACGAGAAATTTACAGCAAAGTCACTTATCGGCTGTATACTGATAACGGCAGGAACGCTGATTATGGTTTTGTGAAAATGCATTATTCGGGTATGCACAAGGATAAGTTTTGTGTTTTCATACATTTTCTTAATCCCACGGGAAAAAATAATAATACCTGTAATTTTCTGATATACTTTAACTGTAACCTGTTTTATAGTGAACGCAAAAAATGATTTTATAGCTTTTTATTGTATGACTAAATACTAACATTAATCAGGAGGAAAAAATGAAGTTAAGGAAAATGCGCGGCAATATTATGCTGCTGATTGCGGCGGTTATCTGGGGTTCAGCTTTTGTGGCACAGAGTGAGGGGATGAACTACGTTGGTCCGTTTACTTATGTGTTTTCGCGAAGTATCATTGGTGCAGCAGTCCTTGTGATTATAATCTATGCCATCAGGACGGTAAAAAAGAAAAATAACGAGTACCATCCTGCAGATTTAAAAATGTCTGCCTGGGGTGGAGTGTGCTGTGGAGCAGTGCTTTTTGCAGCTGCTTCATTTCAGCAGTTTGGTATCAGCAATACAACTGCCGGAAAAGCAGGATTTATAACAACACTGTATGTCATAATAGTACCTGTTCTTGGATTCTTTATGAAGAAGAAAACTCCGTCCAGAGTATGGATATGTGCGGCTGTTGCTGTAGCCGGATTTTATCTTCTGTGTATCAGAAATGATTCTTCCATAGGATCAGGAGACCTGCTTGTTCTCATAAGTGCAGTCTTCTTCTCGCTTCATATTATAGTGATAGATTATTTTAATAAAAGAAATACGGATCCTATGATAATGTCGTGCTTTCAGTTTTTAACTGCAGGAATAATAGGATTTCCGGCGATGATTATCCTTGAAGAACCTGATATCCATGATATCATGAATGCTGCTCTTCCTATCCTTTATGCCGGTGTTCTTTCATCCGGAATAGCGTTTACGCTTCAGATAATAGCCCAGAAGGACACGGATCCTACTGTTGCTACTATGATAATGAGTCTCGAATCAGTATTTGCAGTTCTGTCCGGATGGCTCATTCTGGGGGAAACTCTTTCGATAAGGGAACTTTCCGGATGTATTCTGGTCTTTGCTGCAGTTATTGCAGCCCAGCTACCTGCAAAGTCAGAAATGAGAAAGCAATATTCCTGAATTTTTCAGTAAAAAGCCGCCGTGGTAGTATAACCCACGGTGGTTTTGCTTTGAATCAGGTGATTCTTTCGAGGTTCTGTACTGCCCGTATATATTTACTGTTGAAAGCAAATAACAGATATGGTATAATTGGTTATGTAAGATAACCCGCAATAAAAGGAGATAACAATAATCAGATACCCGATAAGTATTCAGGCAAAAATCTCCTGAGAAAAAGCAAAGTAATAACGGAGTAAAATTATGAGTAAATCTGGATATTATTTTATTATAATTAATGTACTGGGGTTTCTGCTTTATCTGATAAACCTTAAAGCTAAAAACAAGCTGGATCCGGTAATTACACTGATTGCCCTTGCAGGAGGAAGTGCCGGAATTCTGCTTTCAGTTCTGTGTTTTGACAGGAAGGCAGAAAAGGAAAATATGATGACAAAAGTGCTGGCGATATGTATGCTGGTAATTTACGCTGTAGTAGTCCTTATGTTAAAAGGACACCGCGCGGATACAATTACATATTCAGTATGGAAACCGTTTATGGAAAATAAATGGCTGCTCATTTATTTAGCAGCGATTAATCTTGTGACATTTACTGCATTTGCAGTGGATAAATTCAAAGCAGTTAAGAATAAATCAAGGATAAAGATAGTTACACTTTTAGGACTTTCATTTATCGGCGGTTCCGTCGGAGGATTCATATCTATGCACCTGTTTCATCATAAAACCAAAAAGAATTATTTTACAGTTGGCCTGCCGCTTATTATGCTGATGCAGATTGCTGTGATCTTTTATATTTTAAATGCAGGATGGTAAAAAAGATTGAGAAATATTCATGTGGAAAAAGTTAAGACGGGAGGTATACAAAATGATAAAGGCAGTGATTTTTGACATGGACGGTACGCTTATCGACACTGAAAAATATTATCGCGAATTCTGGCCGAAGGCTCTTGCTGAATTTGGCTATCATATGACAGATGAACAGGTTCTTTCAATAAGAAGTCTTGGACGTCCTTTTGCACCGGCAAGGTTTAAGGAATGGTACGGAGAGGATTTTGATTACTATAAAGTCAGAGACCGCAGAAAAGAACTTATGAATGAACATCTTTCAAAAGTCGGCATCAGTTTAAAGCCGGGAGCGGTGGAAATACTTGAAATACTTAGTGAGAGAAAAATAGCTTCAGCGGTTGCGACCGCATCAGATATGATACGTACAGAAAAGTATCTCGATGAAGTCGGAATAAAAAGATATTTTACAAAACTTATAAGTGCAGTAATGGTGAAAGAAGGCAAACCTTCACCGGATATTTATCTTTATGCATGTGAGCAGCTCGGTTTCAGACCGGATGAGTGCATTGCAGTCGAAGACTCTCCAAACGGTATAATAGCTGCACACAGAGCCGGATGCAAAGTAATAATGGTACCGGATCAGACCGGACCAGATGAAGAGGTTGAACCATATCTTTATGCATGTGTGGATTCACTTGATAAGATTGCTGATTATCTGGAGTAGAAAAATAAAGTCCGGAAAAGGAAGATGATTATATGGCAGTAAAGAATGCAGTAAAAGAACGAACAGACAGTAAAATAAAAGAGCCGAAGCAGTACAATGTAATTATGCTGAACGATGATTTTACAACAATGGAATTTGTAGTGGGGGTGCTGGTCGATATTTTTCATAAGGACGAGGTCAGTGCACAGGCTATCATGATGAATGTTCATAAAAATGGAAAGGCAGTTGTTGGCAAATATCCTTATGATATAGCGGTGACTAAAGTTGAAGCCGCTCTTTCACGTGCCAGGGCAGAAGGTTTTCCGTTCAGAATGACACTTGAGGAGGCCTGATTATGAGATTTTCGGAAGAGGTAATGCTTATTCTGCGTGATGCAATTGAGTATGCCGGAAAAAATAATTACGAGTACGTAACTCCGGAGATTATTCTGCTTATTATCGCAGCAAACAGTACCTTTGCTGCGGCATTTGAGGAATGCGGCGGAGATACAGAGGTGCTTGCGGAAAATATATATGAATATACTGAAAAATACATAGAAAAAGTTAATGATGCTGATGCGGAGCTTTCTTCGGAAGCAAAGAGACTTCTGAATCTTGCAGGGCAGAGTGCGTATAACAGCGGCTGCAGCGAAGTATGTGTCAGACATCTGGTACATGCATTATGGAAGCTGAAAAACAGTTATGCGGTTTATTTTATTGAGCAGCAGGGCGTTGAGGAATCTGAGCTGCTCAGGGCATTTATCTGTACAGAGGATGAAAACTCACTTAATGAGGACAGCGATGATGAAGAAACATATGCAGAAGGTGAAACAGGCGGAAGCTGGAAACTGTACGCTCCGTGTCTCAATGATACTCTTAGTGATGTAAACCCTCTGATTGGACGCGAGGCAGAGCTTGACAGGACAATTCAGATTCTGTGCAGAAAGGACAAGAACAATCCGCTTCATATCGGAGAACCGGGTGTGGGCAAGACGGCCATTACCTATGGTCTGGTTCAGCTGATACGTGAAGACAGAGTTCCGGAGCCGATTCAGGGTGCAAAGGTTTTTTCACTTGATCTCGGCAGTATGCTTGCCGGTACTCAGTACAGGGGTGATTTTGAGAAGCGGTTCAAGAACGTACTTTCTCAGATCAGCAGGGAAGAAAAGCCGGTTGTTTATATTGATGAGATTCATAATATTGCCGGTGCAGGAGCTGTCGGCGAGAGCTCCTTTGACGCTTCCAATCTTCTCAAACCCTATCTTACTGACGGGCATATCCGCTTTATCGGGGCTACTACCTATGAGGAATACAGGAAATATTTTGAGAAGAACAGGAGTCTGGTAAGGCGCTTTCAGAATGTAGAAATCAGGGAGCCTTCTGAGGATGAAGCTGTAAAAATACTTGAAGGGCTGAAATCGAAATATGAAAGTTTCCATGGTGTTAAATTTTCCAGAGGCGTTATAGAGTATGCGGTAAAGATGAGCGTCAGACACATACACGAGCGTTTCCTTCCGGATAAAGCAATTGACCTGATTGATGAGGCCGGTGCTTACAGAAAACTGCATCCGACTGATAAAAAGACTCAGACAGTTGACCGGAAGGTCATAAATGAAGTGCTTACAACAATATGCCGTGTACCGGTCGAATCAGTAAGGACGGATGATGTTTCCGGACTTTCCGGTCTTGATATGAGATTAAAGAAGAAAATTTTTGGTCAGGATGAAGCAGTAAATCAGGTAGTCAATGCGGTGAAATTTTCAAAGGCAGGTCTGCTTGAAGAAAACAAGCCGTTAGCAAGCCTTCTTTTTGTCGGACCTACAGGTGTCGGAAAGACTGAGATTGCCAGAAGTCTTGCAGAAGAGCTCGGTGTAAAGCTGATAAGATTTGATATGAGTGAATACGGTGAAAAGCATGCTGTAGCAAAACTCATAGGAGCACCTGCCGGTTATGTCGGTTATGAAGAGGGAGGACTTCTGACTGAAGCGATAAGAAGGACTCCTTCAGCTGTACTGTTGCTGGACGAAATAGAAAAGGCTCACGCAGATATATATAATGTTTTGCTTCAGGTGATGGACTATGCAACTCTTACGGACAATCAGGGAAGAAAGGCTGATTTCAGAAACGTTATTATAATTATGACATCAAATGCCGGTGCAAACCGCATTGGAAAAAATTCCATAGGGTTCAGAAGTACCAGCCTGGATGGGGGCGTAATTATGGAAGCCGTAAAACAGACTTTTCAGCCTGAATTCAGAAACAGGCTGAATAAGATTGTCGTTTTTAACAGCATGGATGATAAAATGGCTTCCCGCGTAGTTGATAAGAAAATAAATGAACTTTCATCTCAGCTTATTTCCAGAAAAATCACGTTTTCCGCAGATCAGAGTGCCAGAGAACTTGTCAGAAAAAGAGGAATCAGTCAGGAGTTCGGTGCCAGAGAGGTGGATCGTGTAATCAGAAATGACATAAAGCCTCTTTTTGTTGACGAGATTCTTTTTGGCAGGCTAAAAAAAGGCGGAAAACTGACTCTTACAGCCGAAGATGATGAATTTGTTATTTCTGCTGAGAATACAGCAATTGGATGCGAAAGGAAGGATGCAGATATATGTTAAAAATTAAAGAGCAGTTAAATGGTTTAAATCCGCTGAATTTTATAGTTCTTGCTGTCGCAGGTATAATAAATGCCTTTGGGGTAACCTTATTTTTATTTCCTGTGAAATTGTATGACAGCGGAGTTTCGGGATTGTCGATGCTGCTTGACCAGATTACTCCGGCATTTCTGACACTGCCTTTTTTTCTGGTGGCAATCAATTTTCCCGTTTTTCTTCTGGGAATGAAAAAGCAGGGAATAGCATTTACTGTTTATTCGGTTTTCACAATTTTCATTTATGCGCTGACGTCATTTCTGATTACAAATGTTCTGCCGATAGATGTTGAATTTGTGTCACCGCTGGCAGGAGAGGATTTGCTTCTGTGTGCGATATTCGGCGGTGCAGTTTCCGGTGTCGGAAGCGGGCTGACCATCAGATTCGGCGGAGCAATTGACGGAATAGATGTTTTATCCGTTATGTTCGCAAAGAAAATCGGTATTTCAATAGGAAGCTTCAATATGATTTTCAATGCAGTTTTGTATACAGTATGCGGAATAGTAATTCATAGCTGGATACTGCCGCTTTATTCGATAGTTACATATTTCATCGGTTCAAAAACAGTTGACTATATCGTTGAAGGTTTTGACCGTTCAAAATGCGCTATGATAGTAACTGTCAAAGCAGAAGAAATAACTGCCGCCATGCAGAACAGTTTCAGCAGCAGCGGGACTATTGTCAAAGCAACCGGCGGTTATTCACATGAAGAAAAGGAAATTATTTATTTTATTGTAAATTCATTTCAGATAAATAAAGTTAAGCAGATTGTTCATGAGATTGATGCCAGTGCATTTATATCTCTGCATGATGTTTCGGATGTAATAAAGAGTCCGGAAAATCATTAGAGAAATATATTACTCACTTCTGTCTGTCGTGAAAAAGCCCTGTAGGTAATCTACGGGGCTTTTTTATAACCGGCCAGGGCGTGAACATAACCTGCATGGTTAGATTGTATACTCAAATTTAAAATCTGGGTTGACAATTCCGAACTTGTATGATATAATAGTAAACCGGAAAGGACGGATATTATGAATACAAGTAAAAAAGAAAACAAAATACTTATGATGTGTTTATGCAGTTTGTTTACAGCTCTGATTGCAGTCGGTGCATTTCTTAAAATACCGATTCCTTTTGTACCGATTACACTTCAGGGGCTGTTTACAATTCTTGCAGCATTGCTTCTCGGTGCAAAATGGGGAACACTCAGTGTTGTGCTGTACGTTGCCATTGGACTTGCAGGAGTTCCGATTTTTACACAGGGCGGTGGAATAAGCTATATCTTTATTCCAACCTTCGGATACCTCCTCGGTTATATTTTAGGAACATTTATAAATGCAAAGATTGCTCATAAAACTGATAATCCTTCTTATCTAAGAATCTTTGCAGCAAATTTTGTCGGAGTTCTTGCTGTATACGCAGTAGGTGTGCTATACTTCTATATGGCTTCAGAACTGTGGGGAAACAGCACAACTATGAAGATTCTGTTTCTTAACTGTTTCCTCTTCACACTCCCGGGCGACATCCTGAAATGTCTCGTCGGCACCATTCTCGGCAAACGACTTATACCTCTGACCGCAAAGTACAGATGCTAAGGTGCAGGCGGCTGAAGCAAGTGCAGAGAATGTATTAAATAAGTAAAGGAAAAATTATGTCAGTAAAAGAATTAAAACAAAAAATTTTCGACGGAAACTATATAAGCAGAGAAGAAGCAATATCGCTTCTCTCCGAACCGCTTGATGAACTTTGTAAATCTGCTGATGAAATCAGAGAAAAATTCTGCGGAAATACATTTGACATGTGTACAATCATTAACGGTAAAAGCGGAAAATGCTCAGAAAACTGCAAATACTGCGCCCAGTCATCCTTCTACAAAACATGCGTAGAAGAATACCCGTTACTCGATACAGAAAAACTTCTCGAGCAGGCAGTATATAATTACAATAAAGGCGTACTCCGTTATTCCATAGTCTGTTCAGGAAAAAAACTCTCTGATAAGGAAGTTGACAAGCTCTGTGAAAGCATTAAGGATATAAAGAAAGTATGTCCTGTTTCAATATGTGTATCAGCCGGCCTTCTTGACCGGAAAAATTTTCAGAAACTGAAAGATGCCGGTGTCGACCGTGTACATAACAACCTTGAAACATCGGAAAGATTTTTTGAAAATGTCTGCACAACCCATACATTTCAGGATAAGATTGATTCAATAAAAGCAGCTCAGCTTGCCGGACTTGAAGTATGCAGCGGTGGAATAATTGGACTCGGAGAAAGTATGGAAGACAGAATTGATATGATTCTTATGGAAAGGGAGCTGGGAATAAAATCTGTTCCTGTCAATCTCATTAATCCGATTCCGAATACACCGTTTGAGAAAAATGTGATACCTTCATATGATGAAATGAAGCGAATAACAGCAGTTTTCAGATTTCTTATTCCTGATGGCTTTATTCGTCTTGCCGGAGGCAGAAGTCTTATGCCTGATAAAGGTGCAGAACTGTTCAGATCCGGTGCAAATGCGTGCATTTCCGGGGATATGCTTACTACTCAGGGAATTACTATAGACAATGATATGAAAATTGTCACTGGTTTCGGGTATGAAATGCCCTGATATCTACACCTTTGCTATAAAATAAAACTATAACCTACTATTCATATATGATATTGGACAGATCGGAGATTATGGTATATAATATAATTACTGAAGGAAAACAATTCCGAATTGCACTATTGATTTTTTATCAGTAGTGCATTATTAAAAAGGATTAAACCTACTGATATAGTAGAGATAGTAGGGTTTAAGTCGGAGGTGAAGACGATGGGAAATACATATAAAGATCTTCAGAACTCGCATCCGTGCTTCGGAGGCCATAAAAACAATGCCGGCCGAATTCATTTGCCGGTCAGTCCGGGGTGTAATATAGGATGCAGATTCTGTGACAGGGCGATAAATGATGTTGAGGAGAGACCGGGTGTTACTTCGAAAATCATTTCTCCGGATGAGAGCATAGAGATTCTCGGAAAGGCTCTTGAAATTTGTCCGGATATAAAGGTTGCAGGAATAGCCGGCCCCGGTGATACACTTGCCACTGACTATGCGCTTGAAACTTTCCGGAAGGTTAAGGAACATTTTCCGCAGCTGATAAAATGTATGAGCACAAATGGTCTTCTTCTTGCGGAGAGAGCCGAAGAAGTGATTGAAGTCGGAGTTGATTCTCTTACAGTTACCGTGAATGCAGTTTCTCCGGAAATTGAAGCGAAGCTCAACAAGTACATTATTTATCACGGTGAGAAAATCGAAGGGGAAGAAGGAGCCAGGATACTGATTGAAAATCAGCTTAAGGGTATCAGGAAGATATCCGGTGCAGGTATAACTGTAAAGGTAAATACTGTTCTGGTTCCGGAAATAAACGGAGACCATATTGAAGAGATTGCAAAGACTGTAAGTGAAGCCGGTGCATCAATTTACAATATTATACCGCTGATTCCCCAGTATGAGCTTTCAGACTTCAGGGCTCCGGTTTGTAAAGAAATTGATGAGGCAAGAACAAAAGCTTCAAAGTATATTGATGTATTCAGACATTGTCAGCACTGCCGCGCAGATGCGGTTGGTGTACCCGGCAAGTCAGAATTCGGAGACCAGATATACCGGAAGAGAGCAGGAATAAAGGAAACATTTTCACATGGATAAATATACAGACAGCTACCTGATAGCAGCTGCTTCCTCGGACGGAATAGTTGTAAATCAGCATTTCGGAAGGGCAGACAGGTTTTTGATATATAAAGTATGCGATGGAAAAATGTATTTTACTGATGAAGTACGATATGTTGAACCGGTGTGTTCAGGAGGTGACCACAATGAAGAGGCGATGTACAGGAATATAGAGAAAATTTCAGACTGCAGATATGTTCTTGTAAGCCGGATAGGCCAGAGAGCTGCAGATATGGCTGAGCAGAACGGAATAGTTCCGATGGAACTTCCGGGTATGATAGAAGAATCAGTTAAGAAGATTATTTCATATAATCAGATACAGCATTTATTTGAAAGGAAAATATAAAAATGGGTGAATTAAGACAGATAGCGATATACGGAAAAGGCGGGATAGGAAAGTCAACAACAACGCAGAATCTTACAGCAGGTCTCTGTGAACACGGCAAGAAGGTAATGGTTGTCGGATGTGATCCAAAGGCTGATTCGACAAGACTTCTTCTTGGCGGACTCGCTCAGAAAACAGTGCTTGATACTATAAGAGATGAAGGCGAAGATATTGAACTCGACAGAATCATGAGAGAGGGATTCGGCGGAACACGATGTGTAGAATCAGGCGGTCCGGAACCGGGTGTGGGATGTGCCGGAAGAGGTATCATTACTTCAATCAACATGCTTGAAAATCTCGGAGCATATACAGATGATCTTGACTATGTTTTCTACGATGTACTTGGAGACGTTGTCTGCGGCGGTTTTGCAATGCCGATTCGTGAGGGCAAGGCAAAGGAAATCTATATTGTAGCCAGCGGCGAGATGATGGCGCTTTACGCAGCAAACAATATTGCCAAGGGTATCAGAAGATATGCGAAAACCGGCGGCGTAAGACTTGGCGGAATTATCTGCAACAGCAGAAACTGCGACAGAGAACTGGACCTTCTTAGAGCATTTTCAAAGGAGCTCGGTACACAGCTTATCTATTTTGTTCCGCGTGATAATATTGTCCAGAGGGCAGAGATAAACAAGAAGACTGTTATCGAATACAAGCCGGATTCAAAGCAGGCTCAGGAATACAGAAATCTTGCAGAAGCTGTAATTAACAACACAAGATTTGACATACCGACACCGATGACACAGGAACGTCTTGAAGAGATTCTTCTTGAATTTGGTCTTATGGATATGGCTGACGACTATCAGATATAAAAACAGTAATGTGTTATAGTTTTAATCTATAACCTACTATTCATATATGATATTGGACAAAATATGAAATCAGGTATATAATATAACCATAGAAGGAATCCAAAAAAGCAAAAACACTATTGACAAAATAACTTCAATAGTGTATTATTTAAACATAGTAATCCTACTGATATAGTAGTAAAAGTAGGGATTAAAAAACGGAGGTAATTATTATGAGTAACATTAAAGAAAGCGCTTCAGAATTAATCGGCGGAACACCGATACTTAAGCTTAACAACTATTCAAAGAAGGCAGGAATCACAAATGCCACAATACTTGCAAAACTTGAATATCTCAATCCGGCCGGATCTGTAAAGGACAGAGTAGCTCTTGCTATGATTGAGGATGCAGAGAAGAAAGGAATACTTAAGCCGGGGGCAACAATTATCGAACCTACAAGCGGCAACACGGGTATCGGTCTGGCGGCGGTGGCTGCAGCCAAGGGATACAAGGCACTCCTTACACTTCCTGATACGATGAGTGTTGAAAGAAGAAATCTTCTTGCAGCATATGGTGCAGAGCTTGTTCTTACTGAAGGTGCAAAGGGTATGAAGGGTGCGATTGCCAGGGCAGAGGAGCTTAATAAGGAAATCGAAAATTCAGTTATTCTCGGTCAGTTTGTAAATCCTGCCAACCCTGCAGTTCACAAAGCTACAACAGGTCCTGAAATCTGGGAACAGACTGACGGAAAGGTTGATATCTTTGTAGCCGGTGTTGGTACAGGCGGTACTGTTACAGGTGTTGGTGAGTTTCTTAAGTCAAAGAATCCTGATGTTAAGGTGGTTGCTGTTGAACCAGCTACAAGTCCGGTGCTTTCAAAGGGTACAGCCGGTCCTCACAAGATTCAGGGTATTGGTGCAGGTTTTGTTCCTGAGGTACTAAATACTAAGGTTTATGATGAGGTTATTGCTATTGAAAATGATGATGCATTTGAAGAAGGAAGAGCATTTGCGGTAAGTGAAGGTATTCTTGTTGGTATTTCTTCAGGTGCGGCACTTAAGGCTGCTAAGATTCTTGCTGAGAGACCGGAGAACAAGGGTAAAGTTATTGTTGCACTTCTTCCGGATTCAGGTGACAGATATCTTTCTACACCGTTGTTTAGTAATAACTGATAATAATACTTATGTTAAGGGCTAATGACGTAGGTTGATCGGAATTGCGTTTTTTTGCAGGGCTTTGCGGTCGCCCTGCACCTTCGCGCACCGTTGTAGTACCTTAAAGTAATGGTTAATTTTGATTAGTTTATTGGAATTGTGAAGTTTTTTTGCAGGGCTTTGCGGTCGCCCTGCACCTTCGCACACCGTTGTAGTAATTTAAACAGATGATTTAGGAGTATAAAAAATGCCATCATTATCGAAAAGAACAGATATATTTACAGATTCAGTAATAAGAAGAATGACACGAATTTCAAATCAGTATGATGCGGTTAATCTTTCTCAGGGATTTCCGGATTTTGAACCGCCGCAGGAGATACTGAACAGACTTGCTCAGGTTACTAAGGAAGATTTTCATCAGTACTCAATTACATGGGGAGCACAGAATTTCCGTGAGGCACTTGCTGTTAAGTTTGAACATTTTTCCGGGGTTAAGGTTGATCCGGAGAAGGAAATCGTTGTTACGTGCGGAAGTACGGAAGCTATGATGGCAGCTATGATGAGTGTAACAAATCCGGGGGATAAGGTTATTGTTTTTTCTCCGTTCTACGAAAACTATGGTGCAGATACTATTCTTTCAGGTGCTGAACCGATATATGTACCGCTTGTTCCTCCGGAATTTTCATTTGATCCGGAAGTGCTTGAAGACGCATTCCGTCAGGGAGTGAAAGCTCTTATTCTCTGTAACCCTTCAAATCCGTGCGGTAAAGTTTTTACACCGGAAGAAATGAGAATTATTGCAGATCTTGCAAAGAAATACGATACCTTTGTAATTACGGACGAGGTTTACGAACATATTCTCTATGCTCCTAATAAGCATATTTACATGGCTTCACTTTCTGGTATGCGTGAAAGAACCATTTCATGCAGCTCCCTTTCAAAGACATATTACATCACGGGATGGAGACTCGGATATGTTATTGCAGTTCCGGAAGTTGCTGACAGAGTAAAAAAGGTTCACGACTTCCTTACTGTTGGTGCAGCAGCACCTCTTCAGGAAGCTGCAGTTACAGGTCTCAGGTTTGGTGATGAATATTATGAAGAACTTCAGACTAAGTATACTGAAAAGAGAGAACTGTTTTTAAAAGGATTAAGAGATCTTAAACTTAATCATACAGAACCGCAGGGGGCCTATTATGTTCTCCTTGATATTTCCGAGTTTGGTTATGAGAGCGATATTAAGTTCTGTGAAGACCTTGCCCGTCTTGTCGGAGTCGGAGCTGTGCCTGGTTCAAGTTTCTTTAAGGAACCGGAAAACAGATATATCAGACTTCATTTTGCAAAGAAAGCAGAAACACTTAATGCAGCACTTGACAGACTTGCTGATCTTCGTAAGAAAATCAGATAGGAGAGATGTGTAATGACATTACAACAGTTAAACTATGCTATAGTTATCTCAGAGACCGGTTCAATGAACAAGGCAGCTGAGCAGCTTTATATAACTCAGCCTTCACTTACCAATTCGATTAAAGAACTGGAAAAGGAAATAGGCATTACCATCTTTAACAGAAGCGGAAAAGGTGTTTCACTTACTGCTGACGGAATGGAATTTATAACTTATGCACGTCAGGTATATCAGCAGTATGAGACGCTTCAGGAAAAATACAGCGGCGGTAATATAAAAAGAAAATTCGGTGTGTCAGCACAGCATTATTCATTTGCTGTGCACGCATTTGTTGAGACGGTGCAGAGTTACAATACATGTGAATATGAATTTGCAATACGTGAAACTAATACTGCAGATGTTATAAATGACGTAGCTACTCTGAAAAGTGAGATAGGCATTCTCTACCTGAGCGACTTTAACAGACAGTTTATCACAAAAATGATTCAGACAAATCATCTTGAGTTCGTTCATCTGATAGACTGTGATGTGTATGCATATCTGTGGAAAGAGCATCCTCTAGCCTCAAAAAAATCGGTAAGCATCGAAGAACTTGAACAGTATCCGTGCCTGACATTTGAGCAGGGAGACAAAAGTTCGTTCTACTATGCGGAAGAGATAATAAGTACATCCGAATTCTCAAGAGTTATTAAAGCTTCAGACCGTTCGACGATGTTGAATCTGATGAAGGGAATTAATGGATATACATTCTGTTCAGGCATAATCTGCGGAAATCTGAACGGTTCGGATTATACGGCGGTTCCGCTTTCGGATAAGACTGACAGGATGGAGATAGGGTATATTAAGCAGAAGAATATTATTCTTTCGGATATTGGGATTGATTATATTGAAAATCTGAAGGAGTATCTTAAAGAAAATTAAGGTAAAGGGGAGTTTTATGTTTTTGCAGGGCTTTGAGGCTGGACTCTGCACTCCTTTCAGTTTCCTGCATCTTCACCCGGAGCTTTTTAGGCTCCGGATTTTTTTATGATTTAGTTATTGTTTGTGAAAGAAAGAAATTTTTTTAGAGTTTTGATATTTAAAATTATGCATAACTGACGAATAATATAGTGTATGGTGTTTCCATTATTTACGGTAAACAAATAGAAAAGGGGGAATATGATGGAGATATTAATACAGAATCAGAATGACATTCTTAAGATACTTGCGGCGGTTTGTCTTGTGCTTGGGTGCTTTTCGTTAATTATCAGGTACCGCTCAAGGAGTATGAAGTATTCGCTTGTCGGAATTGAATTCGGGGCAGCAGCGCTTCTTATTGCGGATTTATTTGCAAATAAGTACAACGGTGATGCAAGCGTGTTTGGCTTCTATGCTGTAAGAACAGCTTGTTTTCTTTTTTATTTTCTTATGAATTTCGAGATACTGGCATTTAACTACTATATTATTTGTCTTATTACCGGACGCGGAAAGCTTAAAGAACCTCCGAAGAGTTTAAAGGTGTGTTTTGTTCTGGTGCTGACAGATATAGTTCTTGTTGTTATTTCGCAGTTTACAGGACTTTGTTATACCTTCAATGCTTCGAATAGTTATCAGCGCGGTCCTCTGTTTCTGATTTTCTTTGTTTTATCAGCGGTTGCATTTGTACTCCAGATGATAAATGTTATAAAGTACAGAAAATATATAAACAGCAGTATTCGCAGTGCTTTGATAGTATTTACGATTATGCCTCTGATTGCAGCAGTACTCCGCATTTTCATGAGTGATTTTTCCGTACTGAACATCTCGATTGCCTTAACTGCGATTTTCCAGTACATAGTATCACTTGTTGACCAGAACAATGTGCTTATGAAAAGTGTAAATACAGATGCACTGACCGGTCTTCCGAATCAGTATGGATTTATTGCTGAGATTGAAAAACTGAGGGATCAGCATGATATCAGAAATTATAATACATATTATATTGATATCGCGAGAATGGGTCAGTTTAATAAAAGATACGGAAGTGAAAACGGTGATCTTATCATAAAAAAATTCGGTCTGAGTATTGCTTCCCAGCTTGAAAAGGATGAAGTCTGCGGAAGACTTGGCGGAAATTTCTTTATTACATTTGTAAATAAGGAAAATGCAGAAAAATTTCTTGATTATCTTAAGGATGTGCCGGTTGATCTTAAGATAGGTGATGAGATAGAAACTATATATGTAACATCTGTTATCGGAGGATATGAAATAACAGACAAACATATTGTTACCGAACATGTAGTAGGAAATGCAGCACTGGCGGCTAACATAGCCAAAAATATGATGAAAAAGCCGTTTGCGTACCTTACCAAAGAGATTATGGAGAAGCTTAATGAAAGCCGTCAGCTTGAAGAAAGAATTCCGGTTGCACTGAAAAACGGAGAATTTCTTCCTTACTATCAGCCAAAGGTTGATATTGACAACATGGAATTATGCGGTGCAGAGGCGTTAGCCAGGTGGGAATACGACAATGCCCTGGTTCCTCCGGCTAAGTTTATTCCCGTAATGGAGAAGGATGACAGTATTTGCAGACTGGACTTTTACATACTTGACCGTGTTTGTAAGGACATCGTCGAGTGGATAGATAAGGGCATTGAACCTCCGTGTATATCTGTTAATTTCTCAAGAAGAAATCTTGGAAATCCTGTACTTGCAGAAGAAATTTATAATGTGATTGCAGGTAACAACGTTCCCGGGAAGTATATTCAGGTAGAGATTACCGAAACTATTGATGAATATCCGCTCTCCTATCTGAAAGGTGTTGTTGAGGCACTTCAGAGATACGGACTTACCGTTGCAATTGATGACTTCGGAACAGGAAGTTCATCAATAAATCTTCTTCGTGAGATAAGTTTCGATGTTCTGAAGATAGACAGGCAGTTTATCGAATGCAGGAGTGAAAAGGAGAAAAAACTCCTTGAGCACATAATTGATATTGCACATGACATTGATTCTCACGTAATTGCTGAAGGTGTCGAACAGATGGATCAGATAAAAATGCTTAAAGATTACGGATGCAGTCAGATTCAGGGTTATGTTTTTGACAAACCTCTGAGAAAGTCAGAGTTTGAAGAAAGAATGAACAGAAAAAAATACGGTTAAGAAACACCGGTCGTTATCGTTTAAAAGCGATAACGGCCGGTATCTTTTATTTGACAAGAGTACGGAATGCTTCTGATATATGTTCTGAATCAATACCTGAAAAACCGATGATAACAGAATTATCAGGGATATCTGAAACAGGAAAAGAATAGTATTCCGTCAATCCGTGAATTTTTACGCCGGATTCGGCAGCGGATGAGATGAGTTCGTTTTGGCTGATACCGTTTTTGAAACTTAGAACAATATGAAGTCCGGAGCCTTCACCGGATATTTCAGTAATATTACTGAGAGGGCTGTTTTTTATATTGTTTATAATTGTGTCGCGTCTTTGCCTGTATATTTTTCTGATTCGGTTAATATGCCTTTCAAAATGTCCTTCCTGCATGAATGATGCAAGTGTGTACTGTTCAAAAACCGGTACGGTACAGGAGTAAAATCCAAGCCGGTCTGAAAATCTTCTGGCGAGATTTTCGGGGAGTACCATATATCCTATTCGTATTGAAGGAGCAAGAGTTCTCGTAAAAGTATTGATATATATAACGCGGTCATTCTGGTCCAGACTGAAGAGAGGGGGTGCCGGCCGGCTTCCGTAACAGAATTCGCAGTCGCAGTCATCCTCTATAATGTATCGCTCAGAGCAGGAATACGCCCACTTGAGAAGTTCGTGTCTGCGTGTCACCGGCATTGTTATTCCAAGAGGAAAATGGTGTGAAGGAGTAACATGAATAACGTCTATTCCAAAGCCTGATATTGCAGATATGCTGGCACCTTTATCGTCCATGGGAACAGGAAATACTCTTGAAGTGTTTAAACTGAAAATATCATAGATCCGGCGGTATCCGGGATTTTCCACTCCATATGCCATATCACGGCCAAGCAGCTGGATGATAAGACAGAGAAGATATTCAGAGCCGGCACCTATAACTATTCTGTCGGGAGAAACGTTCATTCCGCGGAACCGGTGGAGATATTCAGCAATTTCTTTACGCAGTTCCGGAATGCCTCGAAAATCACATGAATTAAGCAGGTCAGTTGTTCTCAGATTAAGAGTCGAACGTGACAGTTTTGCCCATACAGAGAAAGGAAAAAGTGATGTGTCGGCAAGGCTTGTACTGAAATTATATCTTATTTCTCCCGCTGTTTCAGCCTGCTTATCCGGTTCTTTTTCTGATAACGGAATATCAATTCCTTCAACGTAAAATCCGCTTCCGGCACGGGAACTTATATAGCCTTCCGCCAGAAGCTGGGCATAGGCGTTTTCAACCGTTACAATACTGACATTCATATGGGATGACATTGCCCTTTTGGAAGGGAGTTTTTCACCGGATTTTAATTTTCCTGACTCAATCTCTGATCTTATATAGCTGTAAATCTGCATATATATCGGAGTTTTACTGGTATTGTCTATCTGAAAAGTAATCATGCAAACCGACCTTATAAAATAAACTAAAACCGACTATTTCGTTAATACTGGTTTTGTGATATCATTATAACATATCAAAAAATAATTTTCAAGGAGAATTTACTATGGAAAATAAAAGATATCAGTTAAACAAAGAACTCGCTCAGATGCTTAAAGGCGGTGTTATTATGGACGTTACAACACCGGAACAGGCAAGGATTGCTGAGGCAGCAGGTGCATGTGCAGTTATGGCACTTGAGAGAATACCGGCTGATATCAGAGCTGCAGGCGGTGTTTCAAGAATGAGCGACCCTAAGATGATAAAGGGTATTATGGATGCAGTATCGATTCCGGTAATGGCAAAGTGCAGAATAGGTCACTTTGCAGAAGCACAGATTCTTCAGGCAATTGAGATAGATTATATAGATGAAAGTGAAGTTCTTTCACCTGCTGATGACAGATATCATATTGACAAGAGACAGTTTGATGTACCTTTCGTATGCGGTGCCAAGGATCTTGGTGAAGCATTAAGAAGAATAAATGAAGGTGCTTCCATGATCCGTACAAAGGGCGAACCTGGTACAGGTGACGTTGTTCAGGCTGTTCGTCATATGAGAATGATGAATGCTGAGATAAGAAGACTTCAGTCAATGAGTGAAGATGAACTTTACGATGCAGCCAAGGAGCTTCAGGTTCCTTACGATCTTGTTGAATATGTTCACAGCAACGGCCGTCTTCCTGTAGTAAACTTTGCTGCCGGTGGTGTTGCAACACCTGCTGACGCTGCTCTTATGATGCAGCTTGGTGCAGAAGGCGTGTTCGTAGGTTCAGGTATATTCAAGTCAGGAAATCCTGAAAAGCGTGCAGCTGCAATTGTAAAGGCTGTAACAAACTTCAACGACGCAAAGATGCTTGCAGAGCTTTCTGAAGATCTTGGCGAAGCAATGGTTGGCATTAACGAAGACGAGATTGCTCTTCTTATGGCGGAAAGAGGCAAATAATGAAAATAGCAGTTCTTGCACTGCAGGGTGACTTTGCAGAACACAGAAAAAAACTTGGGGAGTGCGGTGCTGAAACATTTGAAATCCGTCAGAAAAAGGATATTATGACTGAATTTGACGGACTGGTTCTTCCGGGCGGAGAGAGTACTGTTATCGGAAAGCTTCTTCATGAACTTGATATCTATGATATTCTCAAGGAGAAGATTGAAGCCGGAATGCCTGTATTTGCTACATGTGCCGGAATGATTCTTCTTGCTGAGAAGATAGAGAATGATGATAAAGTACATTTCGGAACTATGCATATGACTGTAAAGAGAAATGCATACGGCAGACAGCTGGGAAGTTTCCGTACGGATGCGGCTGTAAAAGGTCTGGGAGAAGTTCCTATGACATTTATCAGAGCTCCGTATATCGCAGAGACAAACGGAGCTGAAGTTCTGGCTTATGTTGAAGGCAAGGCAGTTGCGGCAAGGGAAGGAAATCAGGTTGCACTTGCATTCCATCCTGAGCTTGATGAAAACAACGATATATACAGATACTGGCTGGATATTGTGAAGAACTATAAAAAATAATAGGATAAGAAAAATGGAAGCTGATGAAAGCTTCCATTTTTCGTTAACTATAGTTTTATCTTTCTGCGATCATTCTCAGTGATTCTGTGTCGGTAAGAGTAATGACACCTCTTTTGCTTGAAATAAGTCCGTCGGATGAAAAACGCTTGAGCATTCTGGCTACAACTTCTCTTGCGGTATTTATCTCAACAGCAATGGTTTCCTGAGTAAGAGTAATTGTATCGGAACCTGTTTTTTCTGATTCGGAAATAAGAAATGTTGCAAGGCGCTTGTCGATGCTGCTGAACAGAATGTTCTGAAGAGACCACATTACATCGGAGAAGAGCTGCGTCGAAGTCTGATACATCGTGCATTTTGCATAGATATTGTCCTTGATAAGACGTGAAAGCACAGGTGCCGGTATGATAAGCAGTTCAGTATCTACTGATGCAGTAAGTTCAGACTGAAATGTTATCTGTGAAATAACGCATGAGGCAGCAAGTACACACATTTTATTTTTTTCAATGTGAAGAAGCGTAACTTCCTTTCCTTCTTCGGTAAGCAGGGAGAGACGCATGTTTCCGGAAATAACATAAACCAGCCCGACACACTGCTTTATGCATGTATGTATTAAATCACCGGCAGAATATTTTCGTATTACAGCTGATGAACGGACAAGCGTTTTTTCGCTTTCAGAAAGCTCTGACCAGAAAGGCAGAGCCGCAAGAATATTTTCCATTGTATTACCTCGATTCATTTTCACGGGTTAATCTGTTAATTTGATTATAGCATTTTTCTGTTCATATTTCAACGATTTTACCTGAAAAAGATTTATACGAAAATTTTTTAAAATATTTTTCTGTAATATGACTAAGTCACAGATTGAAACAGATATTTATGATATTATATAGTCAAAGGAAAGGAGAGATAATAAAAACTCCTTATCCGGTAACTAAATTCAAAAAGTAAACTGAATTACTTGTTAATATTTACAGGAGGTAACTGCTATGAAAAACTATGAACAGTGGAACGGATTCGAAGGAAGACTCTGGAAAGAAGAAGTTAATGTACGCGACTTCATTCAGAAAAACTACACACCTTATGACGGTGATGAATCATTCCTCGAAGGTCCTACAGATGCAACAAACAAGCTCTGGGAAAAGCTTAAGGCTCTTCAGATAAAAGCAAGAGAAAAGGGCGGAGTTCTTGAATGTGAGACAGAGGTTGTAACAAGCCTTACAGCATACGGTCCTGGATATATCGATGAAGAACTTAAGGATCTTGAAAAGGTTGTCGGACTTCAGACAGACAAGCCGCTCAAGAGAGCATTCATGCCGTACGGTGGTATCAAGATGGCTCAGCAGGCAGCTGAAAGCTACGGATACAAGGTAAATCCTAAGTACGACCAGATTTTCAACGAATATCACAAGACACACAATCAGGGCGTATTTGATGCGTACACACCTGAAATCAGAGCCGCAAGAAACAGCCATATCGTAACAGGACTTCCTGATACATACGGACGCGGACGAATCGTAGGTGACTACAGAAGAGTTGCTCTTTATGGTATTGATTTTCTTATTAAAGAAAAGGAAGCTGACAAGGCTAACTGCGGTGACGGTACAATGACAGATGAAGTAATCCGTCAGAGAGAAGAACTTGCAGATCAGATCAAAGCTCTTCAGGGTATGAAGAAGATGGCTGAGATTTACGGATACGACATTTCACAGCCTGCAAAGAACGCTAAGGAAGCTGTACAGTGGCTCTACTTCGGATATCTGGCAGCTATCAAGACACAGAACGGTGCAGCAATGTCAGTCGGACGTGTATCAACATTCCTTGATATCTACATCCAGCGTGACCTTAAGGCAGGAACACTTACAGAATCAGAAGCTCAGGAACTTATCGACCACATGGTTATGAAGTTCAGAATGGTTAAGTTTGCAAGAATTCCTTCATACAATGACCTCTTCTCAGGCGACCCTGTATGGGCAACACTTGAAGTTGCAGGTATCGGAGTTGACGGACGTCACATGGTAACGAAGAATGATTTCCGTTTCCTCCACACACTTGAAAATATGGGACCTTCACCTGAACCTAATCTTACAGTTCTTTATTCAGAGGCACTTCCTGAAACATTCAAGAAATATGCAGCAAAAATCTCTATCAATACAAGCTCTATCCAGTATGAAAACGATGATGTTATGAAGCCTGTATGGGGCGACGACTACAGTATCTGCTGCTGCGTATCTGCAACACAGACAGGTAAGGAAATCCAGTTCTTCGGTGCACGTGCAAACCTTGCAAAAGCACTTCTCTACGCTATCAATGGCGGTATTGATGAAAAGCTCGGCAAACAGATTGCTCCTGCATTTCAGCCTATCACTTCAGAATACCTTGATTATGATGAGGTTATGAAGAAGTATGATGTAATGCTCGACTGGCTTGCAGGTATCTATGTAAACACACTTAACCTCATCCACTACATGCACGACAAGTACTACTACGAAGCTGCGGAAATGGCTCTTATCGATACAGATGTAAGACGTACATTCGCTACCGGTATTGCAGGTTTCTCACATGTAATCGACTCACTCTCTGCTATAAAATATGCTAAGGTTAAGGTTATCCGCGGTGATGTTGAGGTAAAGGATAAGCAGGGTAACGTAGTTGATGTGGCAAAGAATATCGCACTTGACTACGAAGTTGAAGGAGATTTCCCTAAGTACGGAAATGATGATGACAGAGCAGATGAAATCGGCGTATGGCTCCTCAAGACATTCCTTGACAAGATCAAGAAGAGACACACATACCGTAACTCTGAACCTACAACATCTATCCTCACAATCACTTCAAACGTTGTTTATGGCCGTGCAACAGGTGCTCTTCCTGACGGACGTAAGGCTGGTGCTCCGTTCGCTCCTGGTGCAAACCCAAGCTACGGTGCAGAGACAAACGGTCTTATCGCTTCACTTAACTCAACAGCTAAGATTCCTTATGAATGGGCTCTTGACGGTATTTCAAATACTCAGACTATCAATCCGGATGCGATTGGCAGAACTGAAGAAGAGAGAATTGTTAATCTTGTTCATGTAATGGACGGATACTTCACACAGGGTGCACACCATCTTAATGTAAATGTATTCAACAGAGAGTACCTTGAAAAGATTATGGAAGACCCGACAAATCCGGAATATGCTAACTTCACAATCCGTGTATCCGGTTATGCAGTTAAGTTTGTGGATCTTACAAGGGAACAGCAGCTTGATGTAATCTCAAGAACATTCCATGCTTCCAGATAATAAAACTAAACTTTAACAATAAAAATTCGCCTCAGTATTCTGAGGCGAATTTTTATTTGCCCTATTGAATGAAAAAGGGATAAATGTTATAATTCTATATAGGAATAAAATACCGGGGGTAGAGAAATGAATTATACAGAGTATGAATACTTTGAGATGCTGAGCAGGGACAGAAATGAGAGTGCAGATACATTTGAAAAACCTGCCAACAGGAAGATATGGAAGGGAATAGTTGAAAAATATTCGGATCAGGCACATTTTATTTATGAACTTATTCAGAATGCTGACGATGCGGGTGCAACTTTTGCAAGATTTAAGCTGGAAAATGAGCGGCTGATATTTGCACATAACGGGAACAGACATTTTTCAATCAGTAATCCGGGAACGGAAGATGCAGACTTTTTAGACGGAAAACTAGGAGATATAAACGCAATTACAGGGATATCTTTTTCGTCTAAAAAATCAGAGAGTAACCGTATAGGAAAGTTTGGAGTAGGTTTCAAATCTGTTTTCCAGTATACTTCGACTCCGCATATCTACGATCCGTGTTTCAGATTTTATATAGACAGATACATAGTTCCGCATATGATCGAGGGAGATTTTCCTGACAGAAAGCATGATGAAACTCTTTTTGTATTTCCGTTTAATCATGCTGAGAAGGATGCAGAAGAAACTTTTAAAGATATATCAGCCAAGCTTAAGTCACTCGTTTATCCTGTACTTTTTCTTGCAAATCTTATGACTGTTACTTATGAAATTAACGGTGAGTTCGGAGTATATGAAAAAAATATCAGCGAGAGTGAGATTACAGATGATACTGTTTCTGAGCGCATAAATCTTCTCAGTGCATTCGGAAAAGAGTCCCGGTATACTCATTTCAGAGTATTCAGCAGATTTGAAGAAACGATGAGATATTCTGTCGGATACCAGCTTGATGATAAGGGACATCTGAAGCCGGCTGATACGCCTGCATTCTGCTTCTTTCCAACAAGAGAAAAAACGGGACTTAAATTTCTTGTTCATGCACCGTTTCTCCTGAATGACAGCAGAGAGGGAATAAGAGCCGGTATTCCGCATAATAACTATATGATTGAACTCCTTTCTGACCTGGCTGCTGATTCTATGGAATATCTCAGGGATATCAGTATAAGGAATAATGATTTTCTTATCAGAGATGATATTGTTGAGATTATTCCTGTAAGTGAAGATGAATTCAGTGCTCCTGGAGATACTGAAAAAATTTCATTCAGACCGTTCTGTACAAAAATAAAAAATGCATTTGCAACACGCAGGCTGATACCGACAAAATCCGGATACAAAACTGCTGACAAAACCTGTCTTGCTGCCGATTCGAAGCTGACAGATATTTTCAGTGACGATATGCTCGCAGATATTTGCGAAGAACGGGAGCTTTTCTGGGGGTTTCCTTCAGTCAGTGCCGGTGAAATTCAAAAACGCAGCAGTTCGCTGTTTCTGTTTCTAACTTCAGTAACTAAAACAGTGATTACAGAAGAGGATATTCTCGCCGGAAGAAAAATTAATGCATGGAGTTCAGAAAAGGAGATAAGAGGAATAGATGCCGGATTTATTGAGTTTCAGGAAACGGAATGGCTGTTCAGATTTTACAGCTGGATATCCGGTAATGAAACGAGAATTAACCTTGTACGCACACTTCCTGTATTTCCCGATCAGAATATGAAAGCTGCTGCGGCTTATGATGAAAACGGAATAAGAATATTATTTCTTCCTTCTGATGAGATAAAGGGTTATCGTACATTAAATGAGGATATTCTTAAAAATGAAGCTGCAGCAGAACTTGCCGGAAAGCTGGGTGTAACTGAACCGTCTCTTCAGGATCAGATTTACAATGTAATGATTCCTGAACTTCTGCATTCGGATACGGAAGACACTGACAAATATTTTACTGCGTTTTACAATTATTACTCTGATATACCGAGAAGTGCATCGGATGACTTTATCAGGCGGATAAGCAAATGCCGGTTTATTCGTTCCGTTACTGCAGACGGTAAAAAACATGCTGTTTCTGAAGCACATGACATATATATGCCGTATGAGGAACTAACTGAATTTTTTTCTTCAGAAACTTCATTTTATTTTGCTGATCTGGATTATTATTCAGAACTTTTAAGTAATGAAAATAACGGGCTTCTAAGAGAATTTCTTGAAAAATGCGGTGTAAGAACAAAGATTCGTGCTGAAGACCGTGTTCTCAGTGCCGGTGAAATATCAGAACGTGATGATTTGCCTGAGCCCTTTGCAGCAGGTGAAATAATTTACACAGAAAAATGCATTCCCGGATGTATTGAGATTATGCACGATATTCTTGAAAACTGCGACATGAAAAAATCCGGGTTATTATGGAATGTTCTTTTGAATATTATTTCAGAAGAATGTATGTACGGAAGTCTTGACAATTATTTCAGAGGAAGCTGTGAATATTTTGATCAGGCACCTAAGAGGATACCGTTTGAGTCTCATTTGTCTGCAATGCTGAAAAATACACCGTGGATAGCAGATGCTGAGGGAAATTTTTATATTCCGCAGGGAATATCTGCTTCAGAGCTTTCTTCTGTATACTGCACAAACGGCAAAAATGCTGAAGAACTAATGAATTTTTTAGGAATATCCTGCGTATCACCGGAGTCCGCTGTTATGCCGGATATACGGCCAATCAGCAGACAGATTATAAATTCTGAGGATGATATCAGCAGCAGACTAAGTCTGA
This sequence comes from Oscillospiraceae bacterium, assembly GCA_030533325.1. Taxonomy (GTDB): domain Bacteria; phylum Bacillota; class Clostridia; order Oscillospirales; family Ruminococcaceae; genus HUN007. The sequence continues at coordinate 9,659 of JAUNJJ010000025.1, read as the reverse complement.
TAAAGTATACTAATGATTCAGATCAGTCTGACAATCTTTATGGAAATATACAGCTTGTTCTCGGAAAAAAAGGGGATATAAAAATAAAACGTCTTGTTGATGAATCTGTTATGCCGCTTTTACTCAGTAAGGAGAACAGAAAGATTATTATTGTTTCAGATTCCGGTGACAAAGCAGACAGAATAACTGAGTTTCTTGCTGATACTACCGGAGAAACATTCCTGCTATGGCTTATACGGTTCGGAAGCACAGGAAATGTCCGGCTTTTACAGAGCGGAATCGTAAAAAAATCCGGAAATGAAATTTCAGTTCCGGACAGATGCGTTTTTGTTACAACTGTAAAAGAATATGTTTCGGGGTATTTTAAGGACAGAGGAAAAATTACACCAACGGGAAAATACAGATGGGATACTGTGATAATAGAATCGGATTGCCTTATTCCTGAAGCTGTTAAAGAACTTCTGTTGCAGTTTATTGATGCTGTCAGTCAGTAAAATCAGTTTTTCCGTGAATAAATTTTTCAGCACTGTATGCGGCTGCGGTACCATCCGCAGCCGCAGTTGTTATCTGACGGCACAGTTTTGAGCGTACATCGCCTGCAGCAAACACACCAGGTATATTTGTACACATATTCTCATCTGTAAGAATATATCCCTCGCCGTCAAGGTTAATTACATCTCTGAACAGTTCAGTTGCAGGGCGGCAGCCATTGAATGCGAAAACACCGTCAGCTGAAATTATTCCTCTGGTGTTGTTTTTGGTATTTTGAACCTCAATTCCAATGAGTTTGCTGTCACCAAGAAGATCAGTAATATTCCAGTTGTACAGTATCTGGATATTGCTGATTTTTTTCAGCCTGTCAAGAAGGATTTTTTCACAGTGAAAACTGTCTTTTCTTCTGACCATTATTACTTTTGACGCAGAACCTGAGAGATATATCGCTGCTGAGACAGCGCTGTTACCGCCGCCGGTTACAGCAACTGTTTTATTTTTATATAAAAATCCGTCACATTCAGCACAGTAATGAACACCTTTTCCATGGAATTTTTCCTCATTTTTTACATCAAGCAGTACTTCTGATGAACCTGTTGCAATAATTACGCACTTTGCCTCAAAAACAGTACTGTCAGTGTATATACTCTTTACTTTACCCGAAAGATTAACTTTTTCAGTTTTCAGAAATTCTTTAATCTCCACACCACTTTTCAATGCCTGTTCCTTTATTTTTTCAGCGAGTTCAAAACCTTTAACTGAAGAAAAGCCCGGATAATTCTCTATGCTGTTTACTGAAATTATCTTACCGCCTGAAAATTCAGATTCACAAAGTACAGTTTTCAGACCGGCTCTTCCGCAGTAAATTGCTGCAGTAAGCCCTGCCGCACCGCCTCCTATTATAATAACATCTGTTACTTTGTTTTCCATAAATTATTACCTCATAAAAAATGATACAGCTGTCTGTGACAACTGTATCATTATATCCTGTAAAAATTTTTTTATTCAATGAATTCAACAATAATTTCAATATCCTCTGCCGGATTAACTGAAACAAGAAGCTGTTTAACTATTTTCTTTGCTGCAGAATCTGCACTGAGTATTATTTTTTGATTTGAAAGAATATTCTCCCTGATTCTCAGGTCACCTTCCTGAAGCTGATTATGAGCAAGTTCTTCACCTTTTTCGATTGAACCGTTTGTAAGACCTGTTGAAAAATTCAGAAGACTGACATTTTCGTAATCAATTGTAAATCTGCTGAGTTCAGGATGTGGAATTCTTGCAGTGATGGTGTTTCTCTGATGGTCAGCCAGAAATTCGCAGGCATGAATATCAACGGTAAATATGCCTGTTCCCGGAACTTCAAGCCATGCGGTAGTACCGTCTTCTGAAGTTTCTGAATCCTGAATAATGTATGCCACATCATAAACAGAAAGTACCTCAAGCTTACCTTCTTCGTTTGTGTTTTCAATATTTATGCTTATATCATTGGTTGTTTTGTACTGCTCGAATGCTGCCTCATAGAACCTGGAATAAATCTCCTTTTCTTCTTCCTCTTTTGCAGTATCATATGCTGTTCTGAATGCTGTTCCGCCTGATTCTATGATTTTGTTATAGAACAGAACGTTTAGTAAAAACAAAACAGTGACGATAATGATTAATACTGCGGTATAGTTAAGTTTTCTTCCGGATTTACTCATTATTTTCACCGCCCGATTCTGAACTGAACTTTACTGAATAGCTGAAATTGTCTCCGCACATGGAATCAGCTATCCGTTCGATATGGCTTTTGGCATTTCGGCACGCTTCTTCAATGAGATTGTCGTATTCGTTTATTCTGGAAGAGATATCTTTTGAAATTGTGTTCATTGAATTGATATATTCGGTGTATCCGTCTTCTGAACTACCGTCAAATATCAGATTTGACTGTTCAGCAATTTTCCGGGTTTCCTTTTCATCAATAAATATTTCAGCTTCAGGCTGGGGAATGGTGATAATTATTTCACTATCTGCGGTAGTAACTGTCGCTTTATTCAGATCAACGGTAAAAACAGCAATTCCTTTTATAATATAGAGTGCTTTGTATTTCTCACCGACCTCATGCATATCACTGATTTTTATTCCTGCTGAAAGAACTTCCAGCTTGCTGGTTTCCTTCATTGTACCTGTCATTTTTGAAGAAATGTCTTCTGCATTCAGACCCTGTTTTTTTCCTTCGGTAATACCGTCAGTTATTCCTTTGTATGAGCCGGTAAACTTTCCTACTTCCTTTCCGGAAGCTGTTCCGAGTAAAATACCGGTATCTTCTGCTTTTTTGTATGCCGGAAGTATCAGAGAAAAGAACATCACTGTAAGCAGTGCGACGGCAATAAGAAGGGCACAGTTTAAGGAGAGTTTTTTCAGATTTTTTTTGTCTTTCATGGTTATTTCTCCTTTTTCTGAACTGTTATATAGTCTTCGCGCCTGATGGTTGTACCGTCAATTTCAGGTGTGATTTTTATTTTTTCGCTTCGCTCATACGGAGATTTGGTAAGAAGATCATGCATAGCAGAGATAAAGTCCTTATAAATGATATAATTCCTGTCTTCGAGCTGATATGTAATTATCAGTTCGTCCTCCTCTCTTACTTCTGTAACACCGCTTACAGAAGTTCCGTTGAGTGTATATGTAACCTTTCCGAATTTGTCTTCTGTATCCAGTGTCAGTGTACAAACTTTTTTTCTTGGGTGGGAGTTATCTGTTTTTTCAAAGGAAAGCAGATAATCAGAGTATTTCATTGTCTTCTGATAAATATTGTTTATTACCCCTGAACCAGTCAGATAGTATCCTTTTTCAGGCCTGAGTGTAAGTTCGATCATTCTGTCCGAATCAATATAATCATTTTCCTGAAGAACCTTTTTTGAATCGGTGTCAGCATAGTTAATCTGTACTGTTGCATTTTCCGGAGTTTCCGCAATATATATCATCTTTTCTTCAAGACTGATGTTTATACAGATATCAGTGTAGTATATATCTGAAGATTTTATTTCTGCATCTGTGTATATATCAATTTTCTCGCTTTCGGGTATTGCGGTGATGTATCTGATATCCTGATATTTCTTTTTGTTTTTGTCTGTTTTTTCAATAATAAGCTTAACCATCTGATCCTCAGGAAGAGATGCGTTGCTGAGAGACAGAGTGATTCCCTCTGAAGTACCGGTTTTTCCTTCATACAGATACTTATTTTTTCTGTCCCAGCTGAGGCCGGAAATATCCGTATCAGAAGAATGAAGGGAAAATTTCATTTCTGAACCTATATTTCGGTTTGCAGAAATAATCAGATTTGGTTTGTGTTCCTCAGCTTCCTCAAAAATAGAATTTACGTCATATCCGTTGATATTAACTGTCTGTGTTTCCTGTTCGTCTGAAACTATATAGCTGCTTTCAGAATATTTCTGTTTCCATCCTGCCCATGGCTTATAGGTCATAGTTATCCTGGTTCCGCTGAGCATCTTTTCGCTCTGTGAAACTACTGTGCGGTCATCTTTTTTATATATGATAGTTCCGCCGGCCGCAGGCTGAGGGAAGTTGACAGTAACCAGCTGCTTTTTATAAAAGCGGATATTTCCAATTTCCTTTTTGGTTTCTTCCGCATCTTCGGATACGGTTATGACGTTATCTCCCTCAGGAAGCCAGTAGCCTTCATCTGTTTTCAGAGCTGAGTATTCAATCTGTCTGCCTGCGGCCAGATTTATTTTTCCGGTAATTTTGTTTCCAAGATATCTGAACTCAATTGTACCATGTTCAAACTTATAATCTGCCGGATTGAAGGTGAAATCACCGTACTGTTCACGTACCTTGAATGTATAGATTCCAAATGTTTCATCTGTTTCCCTGAGGCTAAGGAGATCTTTGTCGTATATTATATCTTCTATCCTGCTGTTTGTAACAACGATTGTATCACCGAATTTAAGTTTTTCTATGTTTGCAATCTGCCCCTTTTTATATTCACCGTAGAGTTCTCCGTTTACCTCAACTTTCATATTGGACTTTGCGGTAAGGGAAGTAGTGATATATGGGTACAGTTCAACAGAGTATTCTGTTTCCATACCGGAAGCTGAATCCTGACTGAATATAATCTTACTATTGTCCTGATAAAAATATTTTGGTTCGCATGATACGAAAAAGAACAGTTCCGGATTATACTCGTAGCTTACGACATATGAATCAAGTGAACTGATTTCAGCAGTGTCTTTTTCACATTTCTGATCGTTAATTTTCCACGTTCCGTTAAGACTATGCTGAGTAAATGTGTCATCAGTATAATAGTCATTCAGTTTTATCCGGAATTTTTCATATTGTCCGGAAGGTTCTATTGAGAAGTCAAGTCCCCCGCCGTTTTCCGGAACAGTGAATACCAGACCGTCTTCTCCGGGCGAAGACGATGAAAGGAGGGATTTGCCGTTTTCAGAATGTTCATAAATACGAAATTCACGAAAATTGAACACTCCAGGCTGACCGTTGTTATTTGTGTTTACTGCAGCATATATGCTGTCTCCTGGATTCAGATATATAAAGTCATCGTACGGACTGGTAAATTCATTAGTTCTGTTTTCATCGCTGTAGTAGTGCACAGTCAGGAGACTGTTTTGTGCAAATGAAATCCGAGCCTGATTTTCAGGCACCATCTCATCGGTATCATCAGGAATAACCGGAGTATCTTTGCTGAAATAATAATTATTTTTTACATTTCCCTTTAAGACATTTGTACGGTATTCTCTATATGTTTTATCCATACTGATGCCTGATTTCTGCTCTATATCTGAAGTGATTTTTTCTTCAAAACTGTTTCTAAGACTGCATCCTGATAAGAAACATACAGTAAAAGTGAGACAGAATACAAGCAGTACTTTATTCTTCATTTGTATTTTCACCTTCTGACAGGGCCTTATGCGGTATTTGACTGCACAAGGCCCTGGATGTTGTATATTATTTTTTAAAGGATTTCATATATTCCTCAAACTTTTCTTTTGGAATTGCCTCTGAGTAAACAAATCCCTGTGATGAGTTGCATTTAAGTTTTTTTACTCTTTCAAGCTGACTTGCATTTTCAATTCCTTCTGCAACTGTATAAAGATTCATCATCTGAGCAAGCTGAGAAGCGAATACAAGAGCACTTTTTTCTGAGTCAGGGGAGTCATTCTCAATAAGACTAACATCAAACTTGAGTACGTCAAGATTTTCACTGTTAAGTACGGCAAGTGACGAGTATCCTGTGCCGAAGTCATCAAGTTCTATAACAAAACCTTTGTCATGCAGCTGCTTTACCGTTTTTTCTGCCCTTTGCTGATTATCAGTATATACTGACTCTGTTATTTCTATGTGGATATAGCTGTGAGGAATAACATATGAGTCTATGATTCTTTCTATCTTATCAGCCAGATTATCATCTTCAAAATCACGTCTGGAAATATTTATGGAAATATGAAAGTCAGAGAGCCCATGGCTTATCCATTCAGAAAGACTGGAACAGCATTCATGGAGAACATATTCATCAAGCTTCACAATAAAACCATTCTTTTCAAAAACAGGGATAAATTCTGAAGTGAGAATGCTCCCGACTGACGGATGATTCCATCTTAACAGTGCTTCGGCACCTGTTATGCGACCAGATTCAATGTCATGCTTAGGCTGGTAATAAACAGAAAACTGATGTTCTCTGAGTGCAGTTTCCATATTGTCAGTGATAAACTTCTGCCTGATAATTTTTTCTCTGATCTGGTCGTCATACACAGAAATATATTTTTTATATGTGTCTTTAATTTGTCTTACAGCGAGTACAGCTCTGTCTATCATAGCAAGAACAGGAATATCATCCTCTATTCTGTAAATGCCGAATTTGAGAGAAACAGGAGTAACAGGGGAGTGCGCGGAAATCTTCTCAATAACTTCACTGTTAAGAGCTGATTCCTTATCACTTGTCTGTATAAAAGCGAAGATATCACCGTTAAACCGGCAGCCATAGAGAATGCCGTCAATATTTTTCAGAATACTCTCCGCGGTATAGACAAGGATATCATCACCGGTTTTTTCTCCGTATTTTTCGTTAATAGATTTAAAGTTTTCTATCTCTGAACAAATAATACTGAAATTTTTTTCGCTGTTGCTGTTTAGCGTCTGCTGTACATATCTGGTAAAAAACTCTTTTGTATACAGACCGGTAAGCTTATCCGTCTGAAGTGTATCGAGCATTGCTGAGGATTCCCGGAGTCTTGTGTGACTCATTACTCTGTTTAATACTATTTCGGGGTTGTACGGCTTAACAATAAAATCTGAGGCACCAAGGCCAAGGCACTGTACTTCAATCTCCTCGTATCTGCTTATTGTGGTAACAAGAACAGGGATACTGTTAAATGCACGAATTGAAGATATACGTTTTAAAAGTGTATAACCGTCGCATACCGGCATTTCGAGGTCAGTGAGAATTACAGCAATCTCATCAGAGTATTTTTCAAGTTTTTCATATGCTTCTTTTCCGTTTTCAGCTTCAATAATATCATACTTCTGCGACAGAATTTCCGACAGGATGCCGCGGTCTATCTCATTGTCATCCACTACCAGTGCGGAATGACGTGAATTTGAAAAGGTATTACTCTTATTGAATTCTGACTTTTCATATGCTATCCCTGCAACTATGTGTTCAGGTTCACCCGGAGCATCGGTGTTAACAATCTTAATCATCCGGAAAAGAGAATGTTCATATGAGCCTGATTTCAGCTGATATGTATAGTATTGTTTGTCACGAAGCTGTTTTGACAGATAATCCTTATTGAATATTTTCTTCAGCACTTTTTTATCATAGTATGCAATTTTGTTTTCAGAAACAGTGTCAAGAAATGTACTGAATTTCATTTCATCAAATCTTTCTTCTTTACCGTTAAGACGATACGGGACGATTGAGTCTTTTTCAAAGTCAATATACAGTATGTGCTCAAAATCGTCATTCAAATATGAAATTAGCTGACTTAAAGATACCGGAGTTTTTTCATCCACAGTTATCCCCCCCTGAAATACATAAATATGTGTCAGATTAATTATATCATAAATTTTTATAGCTTTCAATATGTATATTGCAAATGATATAATAAGAATGGCTCTTTCCGAGGTCGGTTGATGAGATCAGAAACTTTTGCCTTTAAACAAGGAAGAGAACGTGGTAAAATGATAATATACTTTAAGAAAAATCGGAAATTTACGAACCTGGTTAAATTTCCCTTTTCATCAGTTATATAAATAAGAATTTAAGTCAGTTCAGCTTGTATGAACATCAAAACAAAGGCAGGGACGTGGAAGATACCGATAACAAGTGAAGTGGCTGAGTGCTTCAGGTCTATTATTGAAAACAGACAACCGGAAATTTTTTATTGCTAATTATGGTGATGTGTGGTAGAATAATGATATAGATGGAGTTGCAAATAAGAATTGCATTAAAACAATTGAACCCAAAATGGTTAGCCTATTATTGAGTCTATTGTCGAACGATGCTTTTATACCCAAAAATAATACTGTTTATAATGGGTTCGATTTGTTTACAGATAATGGATTTGAAACCATTGAAGTTAAAATGGGCAAGTATTTGTGATGCAAATATCAATATATGAAATTTGTAATTTAAGACAGATTTTAGAGAGTAAAAATGAAGCAGAATTAAAAATTCCGGAGTATGAATATTTATGTTAAAAAATTCACCAAATCCAAGAAATATACAGAGAGGAAAATAAATTTATGGGGTTATTTGATAAATTTAAAAAAGATAAAGTTTTAAAACAGGATTTAAACAATAAGGCTGAACGACCGGGAACAATCTTTGTTATACATTTACTTATGGACGAAATGTGTGATATGCCTGATAAGGAGCGGATGGAGGCTGTAATGAACAAACATCTGGGTGAGACGGAATGTTTCAGCCATGATGGGAATGTAGCCGGATTTGCTGCTAAAAAGTATTCTGTTCATTTTGAAAAGGAAAATCAGGATGTTCCGCCTCAGCTTATGATCACAGGCTGTAATAAAATTGAAAAACCAATAATGGATGAAATATCCGCAAGTCAGTTGTGGGATTGCCAGGATGGAGCTGATATTATAGAAAATTGTAAATATCAGGTTATTGCAACAGATATGCTTGCTGAATTTCTAAATTACAAGGAAAGAGCGGAGATGCTTGTTGATTATATAGAGGCACTTGCGGAACTGTATCCAACATGTAAAGCTTTTGTATTTGAAACATCTAAAAAAATGCTTTCAAGAGAAGATATTATAAACTGCGAAGTTCCAAAGGAAAACAGGTTCATTTATTATGCTGTTAATGTTAGATTTTTCAATATAGAAGGAACGGATGATATGCTTGTTGACACAATAGGTATGAGTACATTGTTTATGCCGGATTTACAGTACCATTTTCATGGTATGGATCCGAATTTGGTTGTAAATCATGCTTATAATATTCTTTCCTACATATATGAAAATGAAAATCCGATTAAATCAAACGATCACATCGACGGCATAGACGGAGACACTATCAGCCCGGAGGTACAGTGGAATATGCAGTATGAAAATGCACTGATACAGCCGGTAAGAGAAGTTATCGATATTAATATGGGAGAATATGCTTCGGGGGAAAGGGGATAAAGGTCTTCAGAGTTTAACCTTATGGAGTGTATAAATATGAGCGGATATATTACATTTTGGTCTAAAGATTATGTAAAACAAATCGAAAAGCACAAAGACAAAGGTCCTTTCTGTGTTGTGTATGGAAGTAATCACACACAAATGCCTTCTGTTTCATCATTAAAAATAGGCGATATTATCTATCCTGTTGCAATAATCGATAAGACATTATGTGTAATGGCAAGATTACCAATTGAAAAAATAGAAGTTTCTTATGAATATCTTATGAGAGAAACTGGCTTTCATTTTTCTTCACAAATTCCAGAAGGAGTTTTATTAAAAAAACAAGGAATTTATGGAGAATTTAACATTTTTAAAGATGGCAGTGGATATAATGGGAAAGTTGAATTACCTGAAAATATACATACAATAATAAATGAAGATACTCTCGTTATAAAACCGCATATGTTTCATCAGGAACCAATTACTTGTTGTTCTGATATGTGCGTAAGTGGAAGTAA
>JAUNJJ010000126.1 GCA_030533325.1 Oscillospiraceae bacterium | reverse complement strand
TTAACTAAAACTGAAAAAGCAATTTTGGGATATCTGATAGAAGCACCTGATTTAACGTCTGATGAATTAGCAGATAAAATTAATGTTACCAGAAGAACTATTGAACGAGCTACTTCAAATCTTCAGAAGAAAGGGCTTATTGAAAGAATCGGCTCAAAACGTGCCGGAAAATGGCTGGTTATAAAATAAACCGAATCCGCTCTTGAAAAATATCTGAAAAAAGACATAGTGGAATAAAATAATTATGGTTTAGTTTTATTGTCCACATATTTTAGTAAACGCAATAAATTAATAGAATGGCAGTGTGAAAATATATGAATGAAATAATAACGGAAAATCTTATTTTACGAAGATTCAGGGAATACATCTTCCTGGAAACTGCTTGAGAAAGCTGAACTAAAGCGTGAAGCGCATTTCAAAAGAAATGTATACTTTCATAAAAAAGAGGATGGCACACCGATATGGAAAGATACATTTGTATACGCAGTTTTAGAGTATGATTTTAAAGTCTGACATATATGGAACGGAGGTTTATTACAGTGAACTCAGCAATCAGAAATATGAAAATAGGAATCTTAGGTGCAGGACACATCGCCGGCACATTTGCTCATACTATCAGGCACACGGAAGGTGCTTTGTGTTATGCAGTTGCATCGAGGAATTATGAAAAAGCAGCAGAGTTTGCAAAGAAGTATGGTTTTGAAAGGGCGTATGGCAGTTATGAGGAGATGCTGAATAACAGGGAAGTTGAACTTGTTTATATCGCCACACCGCATTCACATCATTTTGAACACATGAAACTCTGTATCAGTCACAAAAAACACGTACTGTGTGAAAAGCCGTTTACTGTAAATGCTGAACAGGCGGCAGAAATAAAAGCACTTGCTGCTTCAGAAGGTGTATTTGCAGCAGAGGCAATCTGGACAAGATATATGCCGTCACGGGCTATAATTAATGGAATACTTGAAAGTGGTGCCATAGGAAAACCATGCACAATGACTGCCAGCCTGTCGTATGCAATTTCTCATAAAGAGCGTTTGATCAGACCTGAACTTGCGGGAGGTGCATTACTTGACGTAGGAATTTACTGCCTTAATTTTGCACTTATGCATTTTGGAAAGGATATTGACCGCATTGAGACTTCGGTACAGATGACGGACACAGGTGTTGACGGGCAGGAAACAATTACTGTTTTCTACCGGGACGGAAGGATGGCATCACTCTGTTCAGGAATTTATGGCCGTTCTGACAGAAGAGGCATGATCTGCGGAGACAAAGGCTATCTTGTAACTGATAATATCAATAACCCGAACAGTATAGATATCTACGATACCGATGACAATCTTATAAAACATATCTCCGTACCGGAACAGATTAACGGCTATGAATATGAACTTTCTGAATGTATTCGTCTGATAGAAAAAGGCGCCCTGGAGAGTACATCAATGCCGCTTGACGATACAATTGAATGTCTTGAGATAATGGATATGATACGCAGTAAATGGGGATTGGTTTACCCTGTGGAAATGCAGGACGAAGATGCATAGAAGAATTAAAGTATGGTTATGCTGTTATACGAAAGTTTTAGTTATAATGACTTAATAATAATCAAAAACATTAGTCAAGTACGATTGACCAAATCGTACTTGACTATTTTTGTTGTGTGATTTATAATTATAGTAAACGGAAAATATAAATACAGATACAGAGGTGAAAATCTATGTTTATCGGAAGAGAAAAAGAACTCAGGGCGCTTAACAGTATGTATAATTCTGATAAATTTGAATTTACAGTTATTTACGGTCGTCGTCGTGTTGGAAAAACGGCGCTTATAAACAGGTTTACAAATGATAAAAAGACCATATATTTTATGGGAGTTGAAAGCAATGGAAAACATAATCTGGAAAATTTCAGCAGAAGCATTTTTGAATTCTTAGATGAGGTTTCTGCTGATACAGTTTTTCATTCTTTTCAGTCTGCACTTGAATATGTATTTAAAAAATCTGAAAATGACAGAATAATACTGGTAATCGATGAGTATCCGTATGTGGCAAGAGCAGATAAAAGTCTTGCTTCCACACTGCAGATGCTGATTGACAGATATAAGGATACTTCAAAATTAATGCTGATTCTATGTGGTTCTTCTATGTCTTATATGGAGGATAATGTACTTGCCTACAAGGCACCTTTGTACGGAAGAAGGACAGCACAGATGAAAATAATGCCATTTGATTTTGAGGAGAGCTGTCAGTATCTGAAAAATTTTTCCTCAGAAGATAAGGCATTACTTTACGGTATTGCAGGTGGTACTCCTCAGTATCTCCTTCAGGTAAATGATAAACTGAGCGTGGAAGAAAATATAAAGAATATGTTTCTTAATCCGGTTTCATTTTTATATGAAGAGCCGGTAAATCTCCTTAAGCAGGAAGTTCGTGAACCGGCAATTTATACTGCGATTATAACAGCAATTGCTTCCGGAGCTTCCCGCATGGCTGAGATATCAGCCAAAGTAGGTGAAAATACAAATGTCTGCTCCATTTATCTGAAAAATCTTATAAACCTCGGGATTGTACAGAAGGAAAATCCGTATGGTGATGATACTTCACGAAAATCAATTTACTGCATAGAAGATAATATGTTTTGTTTCTGGTATCGTTTTATTCCGGCAAACACTTCAATGATATCAAGAGGTGCAGCAGATCTTGTATATAAGCGCATAGAACCTTATCTTTCAGATTATATGGGTAAAATATTTGAAAAAATATGCACACAGTATCTGTGGAAACTTCTTCTGGAAGGAAGATGTCCCGTTGAATTCAGTTCAGCAGGCCACTGGTGGGGAAATGATCCTGCTGCAAAATGCCAGACAGAAATTGATATAATGGCAGTGCAGGATAAGAAAACAGCACTGTTCGGTGAGTGCAAGTGGAGAAATGAAAAGACGGATTCTGAAGTTCTTGAGACACTTATCAGAAGAAGCCGCCTGTTTCCATATAAAAACATATATTATTATCTGTTTTCAAAGTCAGGATTTACAGAAGAAGTTTATAAAAAATCAGAAAGTATGGGGAACATATTTCTGATTAGTTTTGAAGAGATTATGAGAGAGTACAGTTGAAATTTTTAATAACCAGTTTCTGAACAGTTGCCATCGAATTCAGATACCGCTGTTGATAATGTACTGAGATTATGCTATACTAATAAAGTAAAAAAGAACGGCATAAAGAATTTCAGTATGTTAAAAAGAAATCAGCATTATAACAATCATATAATACAAAAAAGGGGAAAGGGACTTATGATTTACGAACTTCGTCATAAAGATACACAACTGATACGTTTTTCAGCAACAGAGAACAGCAATGAGCCTGATATCACTATTCTCTGGCAGAATCATGATATGCAGAATCTGTTTCCTTTAGACCTGACTGTTTCAGAAGACGGAATTGCCAAATGGCTGAAACACAGAACAATCCCGAAGAACAGAGCGTATGTTCATGCATTTCTGAGCAAATGCGGAATGAATATAAACAGACCAATGAATATCATAAGGCTCTCGAAAGGGCTGTCACTCAATGACTGTTACTGGGTTGTTGAAGAAGGATTTGCGGGAGAATACAGCAAATATAATCTCTATGAAAATAACTTCAGTCAGGTACTTGCTGTAATAGCATTTACCGGTTACGGAAGTTCAGTACGCAGTTCACTTGAGTCATGTCCGGAGTTTACAACCAATGGTATGCTTCCGAAATGCTGGAGAAGAATATCCGGCAAGGTTTACCTGTATAAAGGCGGTACTAAGGGCGCATCAAATACAGGATATGAGCCATATTCTGAATACTATGCAGCACAGATTGCAGAAGTACTTGGAATTAACGCTATTCCATATAACCTGAAGCAATGGAAGGGAGAGCTCTGTTCTTCGTGTGAATTGTTCACGAGCAAAGAGTTATCATTTATGCCTGTCGGCAGACTGGTAACGCGTGGCGGAATGGATGCAGTCCGGGAATATTACAATAAGCTTGGAGAAGAATATGCTGATGCTCTCAATGATATGATTGTACTGGATGCTCTCATATGCAATACTGACCGTCACTTTGGAAATTTCGGAGTAATGATTGATAACGATACAAACACAATTGTATCTCCTGCACCATTGTTCGATCATGGAAATTCACTTTTTAATTTTATTGGATGCGATTCTCTTGAATCGGAAGAAGCATTTCAGCAGTATATTGACACACTTCTCCCATGTGTATATGATGATTTTATCGGAGAAGCTAAACAGGCATTGCCTGACAGACACAGGGAGGGTCTTCGTCATTTGCTGAATTTCAGATTTAAAAGACATCCAAGATATAATCTCCCGCAGAACCGCCTGAAACTAATTGAAAGGCATATTCATAACAGGGCTTCTGTACTGCTGGAAACAAGAATCAGGAATACTGGACAGATGCATTCGTAGTAAAATAATATTGAATTCTGAATGAATATAATAATGCACTGATAAAATATTAATAAAAAACGCGAACGCCAAAACAAACGTAAAAAATACGCTTGTTTTGGCGTTCGTTTTTGAAAGAAACAGAAAAGCCTGATATTACTGCTGAGAGTTATCCCCGTAGGTAATAATATTACAGTTGTAATATTCCCAGTGGTCATCTTCGTTATCAACTGAAAACAGATCACTTTCATACGCCATAAAATTATCCCATACTGTTACGGAACAGTCCCATGAATTCAGAAAATACATTTTCTTTCCGGTTGCTCCGGTTGGGGTATCCATGTATACTTTGTTTCCGTATACAAGAGCATTTTGTCCCCAGCCGTCCACAACCTGATTCTGTTCAAAAGCTCTCAGAATTTTTTCGCATCCGTTTCTGTAGCCGATGTTGTTTCTAAGGATACAATCATTACCTTTTATATTAACAAAGCTTTTTGAAGAGTTTTCTCCGCTCATTCCTGTACCGTCAAATATGCAGTTTTCGATTACAGTTCCTATGGTGTATTCTTTGACATCAATATGTTCTGCGGTTACATTCGGACCGAGCTTACAGCTGCGGACAGTATTGTAATGACAGTCAAATCCGTATCCTGTTGTACTCTTTGCACTGCCTATATAAACAGCTTCTCCGTATCCGGGGGAGACTACACCAGTATCATGGACATAACAGTTTTCGGCAAGACAGTATGAACTGTTATCACGGAAATGTATGCCTTCAGAACCGATATTGTATACTTCACATCCGATTATTTTAGTGTGGTTTGAATTATCAAGCATAATGCCTTTCTGGGCATTTGTAATCTTAAGATCTCTGATTTCCCACCAGTCTCCGGTTATAGTGAGGACATAGTTGGAATCAGTTGATGTACCTGCCAGTACAGCTGGTTTTTCCGGATTTTCAGAACGAATTATTATCGGATTACCTTCAAGACCTTCGCCGGAACCGGTAAACATACGACCCTTTGGAGTTGAACCGGTGTATATGTATTCTCCTTCAGCAAGTACTATCTCATCACCGGCTTTTGCATTTTCAAGGGCAGTTTTCAGTTCTTCAGTATTGGTTACATGAATTAAACTGATTTCAGGTTTAGTATTTATCAGTTTTTCCTTCATAAGACATAAATCAGGGATATTCAGAACATTGTCATTTGATAAATCACCTGCCAGAGGGTTGTTGAGTGTTATACCCGCTGTATTAAGCAGCCATTTCTGAAGAAGCAGAGCATCAGCTGTATTTACTTTTCCATCAGAGTTTACATCACCAGGGATAAATTCAGCAGTTTCGCCTTCACTGAATTCCTGATAATTCTCAAAGGAATAAAAATCAGAACCGGTTTTGACATCTGGTATTGTTTCAGCAGCTGAAATATCAGGTATTCTGCCGGCCGCAAAAGGTATTGCTGAAATAATTGCAAAAATTTTCTTGATTTCCATTTAAACCACTCAGTTTCACAGTAATTATTCTTTACTATACAACAACCCGGTCTGATAGTCAACTGCATTATGAATGTTATGATTGTTCATCATGCAGTGTATATAATTATAGTGCCTTGCACATCCGATGACTGCGTCATCTCCGTGCAAATCGGCTAATAATAAACGCAATTTATAGTGAACGTCAAATTTATTTTGACGTTCACTATAAATTATACTATAAAATACTGAAAAAATCAATTGCCGGTCAGCTAAAATAAACGAAAAAATCTATTTTTGTTTACTATTATCCGATATGTAAGACAATAAAATTTTCAGGACTTATGGATTTCATATGTATACGGCTTCTTAACAATCAGGAGAGTGCAGTGTTTTACGGATTAATAAGCATATTCTTCATAAGACATAAATCAAGTACATTAATCACATTATCCTGATTTAAATCTCCTGCATTTCGGTCAGTCATATCACCGGAACCCAAAAACCATTTTTTCATCATTACTGCGTCGGCAACATCGAATTTTCCATCTGCATTAACGTCGCCGCGTACCTTTCCCGAAACAGGATCGGTATCTTCAGCTTCTTCGCTGCCAGAGTAACTTGTCTGCGGTTCTGCTGTTTCCTTGAAATAGAAATTCATATAGTCCACAGCACCCTTAAAACTGTTGCTTTCAAAACCCTTTCCGAGATATCCGTAATCATTCTCAGATGCACTCATAACCGCAATCGGAGTAATGCTCAGAGACTTGCTGTCTGCTGTCTCGCCATTAATAAGGAGAGTACCCCTGCCGTCAATGATACGAACCGTAACCTTACTCCACTCGCCCTTGCTAAGAGCAGCGGGAGCAGTCAGCTTTTCAGAAGTAATACCGTCAGTTATTGTGAACTCAGCCATGCCGTTTTCATTGGAAGGTGTAAAGCTCATATATGCATTTTCGTCGCCAAACCGGAAAAGTTCCTGTTTTGCAGTACCACCTTTCCAGAGTACTCCCAGACTTATTTGCAAATTCCTGCTTCTGAATATAGAATCATCAATTTCAACATAATCATCTATACCATCAAAATTCATAACGCCGCTTGCGGAAGTACGCTCAGACTGCCATTGTGCACCACGCTGGAGTGCATTTGAAGCAGCATATTTATCCTGAGCCCATGAAGCTGTATTTTCTGTGAAGTCATATGCCGCTGTATATCCGTCCTCAGTATCATACCAGCCATAATCATCCAGCCAGCCGAAGCCTGCTCCGCTGTCTTTGGTCTGCTCATTTGAATAATCACCATCGAGTATAGCAGTACCGGAATAAACCCCCTTGCCGTAAACATAGGACATACCCTTTATTACTGCATTATCGCTGACTGTGACAGCATCTGTAAGATATGCCTTTTGCAGCACTTTTGCATTTCCCGAAACCTTGCATGAATTGGTTACAACTGCACTGTCGCCGATAACTGCATTTCCGCTGAGAGTTACACTTCCGAATATCCAGCCGTTATCATATATCATTCCGCCTCCGTCAACAACGGCATGACCGCTTATTACAACATTGTCCGAGGCAGTAGTGCTGCCGGCAACTATTGCATGATCCTCCACACGAACGTTTCCGGTCAGAACAGCATTTCCCAGAACCATTGCATCAGGACCTACATATACTGAATCCTCGACTTGCGCACTGTCTGCTACCCAGCCTCCGCCGTTGGAGTGGATATGACCCGCACCTTTTTTATAACCTCCGGACTGCTGAACCGATGCACCTGTTATCTTGATTTCATAAGGATATCTGCGGCGTTCATCACCTGTTTTATAAGACGAAACATTGTCCTTGTGGAAAGCGTTAACTTTGTAAAGCGTTTTCGGCATTGCGGAAACTGTAAGATATGCCGAAACTGCCCCGTTTGCAGAAACTGTTGCGGACTCTCCGCTGCCAAAGAGATCAGAGTAGGTTTCATTTCCGCTGCTGTCAACTGTGACTATACACGCCTGCCATGCGGCATTGGAGTCGTTGGAAAGCCCCTTGAAGTCAACAGTGACAGAATCTCCTGTGATATTGAGCGGAATCACGTTTATTCCTGACTGCATCGGAGCGTCTTCCTGCGGAGATACCAGCCAGCCGCTGCCGCTTTCTTCAGGCACGGTGTAGAACAGATTCCAGTAAAAAGGCGACTGTGACAGCTTTTGGCTGAACTCACTCTGATATGCCTCCTGCGCACCGAAATCAAATGTCGCCATTCTCTTTGCATAGTGTCCGAAGACTGTCTGAGCATCAGTACCGAAAAGACGTGTTATTGTGTCAAACGGGTATTCACCTGGCTGAGCCTCGGAGATAATACGTTTGACGCAGTCGATACCCAGTCCCGGCAAATTGTCCGGATTATATGATATGTAAACCAGAAACGGCCATACTTCATAGTAGTTTCGCCCGTGGGGCAGGGTGAGACTCATGTTGCGTATATAAGGCTCGAACCAGCAGGTCTTTACAGTACCGGTATAATACTCGCTGCCAAGGTACATTTCACGAAACCAGTTAGCAGTTGCCTCCCACCATGCACCGGTAATATCCTGATCAACCCATGCTTTCTGCTGCATTGTAATAACGTGCCCGAACTCATGAGCAATAGTCAAATCGTCCAGCATGGCGTTTGGACTGATTATCTCAATACCGTATCCGTCTTCAGCACTCATAAACGCCCAGCCGTCAGGATACTGATCAAGTCCGGTATAGGTGAGGTAGACATTTATTTTGTACTTTTGCTCGCTCTGACCGTAAATATCAACGTTCATGTTTTCCATTCCAAGATACTCACTGTAACAATGCCACAGCTTTTCGTAGTCATCAAGATTGCGCTGGAGAAAGGCTTCGTTTACCTGTCCTGTAGTATCATTGTTTCCGTAGAAAATAACAAAATGCTCTGATTCCACGTAATTTGCCGTGGTGCAGTAACCCCATTTGTCGCGGATTAGATACTCATCAGCAGCATTAGCTGTCACAGGCATAGTCTGCAGCATAGAAGCTGCCATGATAATACTTGTGATGGCGGCCATAATGTACTTTTTCATTTGGATTCCTGGTATAATTAAATCATCCCCCAGCAAGTGATTCAATTACACTTTTCCTTT
>JAUNJJ010000341.1 GCA_030533325.1 Oscillospiraceae bacterium | reverse complement strand
GCACATAAATTCCTACGCATTTATTACGCAAGGATCAAAGAAGTTATGCTTGCCCAATAGCCATCTATTCATAGATTCCGAACCAGAGGCAATCACAGGCACGGCACAGCCACGGAAATCAATTTTGAAAATTTTGACGAGTATGGTATAATAAAAGTATGAAAAATAACGGAATCACAGAATACTTTGAAGAAGTAGAATTAACAGAAGAATATGACGGCTATTTTTGCAGTGTGGCAGATGTCATAACAATAGCAATATTAGGCAGTATCTGCGGATTGAAAAACATCAATCAGATACATCAATGGGCAGCAAGTGACAGAGTAAGCGAATTTTTAAAGGAGAAATTCGGAATCAATCACGTGCCGTGCTATTATTGGATATTATGCTTACTGAATTTGATAAAACCCGAATCTCTAAACCGCTGTTTTGCAAATTGGATATATTCGTTTATGCCCGAAAGATCAGCGAATATGACAATTTCACTTGACGGTAAAACGATATGCTCCACTATAAAAATGGAGAAGATAGAAAGTCCACTGCATATCATCAGCGCACAAGTATGCGAACTTGGTTTAACACTCGCCCAGCGATGTACCGATGACAAAAGCAATGAAATACCGGCTGTGCAGGAGCTTCTGAAAGAACTGAATATCAAAGGTCATATTGTTGTTGCTGATGCCCTTAATTGTCAAAAAGAAACAGCTGAAATAATTGTGAATCAGAAAGCGGATTATCTGCTTTGCGTAAAAGATAATCATCCCAATTTAAAAAAAGATATTGAAGATTTTGTTCAGGATATATCGCTTCAAAATATAATGCATTCTGTTTCCAAAAGCGAACAGGGTCATGGCAGAATTGAAAAAAGAACGGCTTACGTTACATCGAATATAAGTTGGTTGGAACAGCAAAAAGAATGGAGAAATCTCAAATGTATCGGAGCAATACATAGCGAAATTACCACAAAAAAAGGCACTTCAAGCGAATGGCATTATTATATTTCAAGCCGTTCCCTTACAGCCGAAGAATTACTTCATCATGCAAGAATGGAATGGTCTGTTGAAGCTATGCATTGGATTCTTGACGTTCATTTTGATGAAGATTGGTGCAGAATTGAAAATAAAGCTGTGCAGCAAAGTTTGAATATGTTCAGAAAGGCTGCTCTTAATCTTATTAAGCAATTTAAAATGCGTAATAATTCTAAACAGCCCATTTCTCATATTATGTTTCAATGCTTGCTTGATTCCAATATGATTTTTAGGGTTGTCGGCCAAAATTGATTTCCGTGGCGCAGCCGCTTGACCTTGACAGAACATCATAAAAATGCTACAATGACTGCCACGACGGTGACTGAATTCATCTATTCATGAGTTCCTCACCGTCGGCACGACATCAACAGCATTTTTATGATGTTCTGTCAAGGTTGCCGGTCAGTTAAAATTAAATTTCTTTTTTTCAGACTGCTTCGGCGGTCTTATTGTCATACCCATTTTTACATTTGTGAATAGTTTGTAAAATTTTCATTATACTCTTGACTTTTATTTGCAGGTCTTACTCATTCAGATTTTCAGTAATGATACCTCAATATAAGAATGTGAAAAAAAGACTGTGCCT
>JAUNJJ010000125.1 GCA_030533325.1 Oscillospiraceae bacterium | reverse complement strand
CCGGATATTTATCTGAAACGAATATCAATAAAATCCTGAATGCCATGAAAAATAATTGATTTTATACAGCGAGGATTTAATGCTTCGCTGTTTTTTATTTGCCACAAACCTGGTAAAATGCTATACTGAAATAAAAACAAATAGTTGAATCATCAATAAATTAACAAAAATGATTAAATCCCCACTTGACAAGTAACGACAACTGCGTTACAGTTATATCAGGAGGCGATGTTTATGGCAAAAACAGCTACACTTAACTTAAGAGTAAATCCTGAATTAAAAGCAAATGCGGAGATGATTCTTTCAAGACTTGGAATACCTATGTCAACTGCCATTGATATTTTTTTAAACCAGGTTGTATTGTCAGGGGGAATTCCGTTTTCCGTGACTATTCCCAAAATGCCTGCTGATATCGATGTGAATCAGATGACATCTGATCAGATTCATGTAAAGTTACAGCAAGGGTACGAAGAATATACGGAAAATAAGACTATGAATGCAGCAGATGTTTTTGAGAAATTCAGGGAGAGTCATTCATAGTGGAATCATATATTGTAAAACTTACTGAAACAGCCAAATATAGAATTAATACAGCGAAGTTTTAATGCTTCGCTGTTTTTATTTGCCTGCATAATCAGTTTCTGTTTTCTGCAATATGAAAATATATTATCTTTTTTAGTAAAATATTGCGGTATTTTTATGTATAAGGTAGTAATTAACAAAAAACAATCCGGATTTACGTTGACTTTATCGGAAATGTATAGTATTATAAGAGAAAAGATGGGGGCGGATCTTGGATATAGTGTGTTTGTAAGCCGTTTCTTTGATGGCAGATCTATTCTTCCAGGGATTGTAATTTGATTTGTGTATGTTGCAGAAAGGTGGAGTTAAAATGAAAAAAGCAACAATGATTACGAAAAGTCAATGGAAACGATTTCTAAGTCTTTTCGTTGTGTCAATACTCTTTTTAAATATGAGTATCATTACTGATGTCCCAAAATCAGAAGCAAGTGAAAATTCGATTTATGTTGCCATAACCGGTAATGATTTTTCAGGTGACGGAACTTCAGGTAACCCTTACAGAACAATTGCAAAAGCTGCTGAAGAGGCAGTACCGGGTACTAAAGTTCTTGTTCGTCCCGGAACTTATATTGAAGAAAACATAAGGCCTAAGGTGTCCGGAACAGAGGATGCTATGATTGTATTCAGACCTGAAAATGACTCTGATAAAGGTAAGGTAATAATAAAACATAAAGATGTTTTTAATGGTTCAACAGTCACAACGGCAGTAAAAGAACAGTGGCTCAGAGATACAGGATGGACTGAAGACCAGGTAAAACATTACAGCAATGCTGATATAGAATATTCAATTGCGGGAAGAAAAAATGAACTGACAGATGTTTTCAACTTATTTCAGCGTGATTATATCCGGGTAGAAGGATTCGTATTCAAGGACTATAAATATGCGAGAAATACCATTAACATAAATGGTACAGGAAATGTTGTTATAAATAACAGATTTGAAAATTTAGGCTGCGTTTACAGTTCGCCCTGGCACTGGACCTCAGGAGGTGTACAGCGTGGTGACGTTACACTGCCTGTCAGTGGGCATCTGAATGTTATACGAAATAATTATTTTCAGAGCATCTACGGTGAAACTTTGTGTTATGACGGAGGTTCACAGGACAATATTATAACTGAGAACACATTTATAGGTGCGATAGGTAAAAACAGTGATTATAGCGGTTCGGAATCTTCCACTTTAGGCGGAAGATTTGAAAACAATCGAAATAATGCATTTGCCTTTAATTACTCAGGTGGTTCGGTCAACGGTGGTACAATATGGCTTGATGTATGCGTAAGAGATTTTACTGCGTTAAGAAATGTAGCGCATAATACTGCGTATTTTATGTTTAACGAATCAGGATGTGAAAGAAACTGGGCATATGAAAATATAATCTACAATAAGCCGCTTGATGATAACAAACGTATGCCGGAGGATTCAGAATTCTTTACGGATTTCCCAGCACAGCGTATAGAATCGGGACTCTTTACAGCATTCTGGGATACCGGTTCAACATGGAATGCAAGATGGGTAAACAACGTTGCCTATAATCTTAAGCAGGGTATTTGTCTGGACAGGTCATGGCGTGATGAAGTCAGAAACAATATCGCTTATGAAGACGAAAACAGTATGTACAACAGCGGTGAAACTTCAGGCATTCTTATAAAGGAAACCTCTGTAAATGGTTTTCATCCATGGCATGGTATTGATCTGAAAGGCGGCGGCCCACAGATTATCAGAAATAATCTGTGGTATTCTACCAGAAAAACAAATTATGTTCGCTATATGGATCCGTCACAGCCTGCTATTACAGTTGGTGCATTTAATGCTCAGATAAAATCAAAAACTGAACTTGGCGAAGACCCTATGTTTGAAAATGCTGCTGCAGGTGATTTCCGGCTTAAATCTGGCAGTCCTGCCATAGGCACAGGCGATAACGGTGTGGACAGAGGTGCATATGCTGTCTATCCTAAAACAAATGTTGGATATGATAAGAATCTTGGTTTGCTGGAAGATGTGAATATTAGTTTCAGCGAGCTTAATTCTTCTGCCAAACCCGGAGAAACAGTAAATCTCGAACTGAAACTGAACAAAAATGCAACCGAATCAATGAGTTTTGAAATAGTTCCTGTTGCCGGAGATGCACGTATGGATAAAGATTTCAGTTTTCTGGACAGTCAGACAGTTTTATTCAAAACCGGGGAGAGAAGCCAAACAGTACATATAAAAATTCTGGACGGATACGATCTCGACCAGCTCCTTGCTTTTCGAATTCAGCCTGTCGGCACTACTGGTATTGAAGCAGTTGGTCCGAGAAATCTGCATCTTTTAAAGATAAAAAGAGTAACAAAGAGCGTACTGACTGTAAATGATGTCGGCGACTCTATGGGACATTCTATAGTTGAGTACTATGAACCGGGCGAAATAGTTACAATTGATGCAAAATCAAGAAGCGGTTATACATTCGCAGGCTGGGAAACCGGGTATCATGATGTCAAATTAACTCTTGAAGATGAAAACAGTGCACGCACTACGTTTATTATGCCGGAGTGGAATCCGACAATACGAGCAAAATGGACTTTGAACGGTGCACTTGTAAATATAACAGGAGTCAGTTTGAATCACGATACACTTTCTTTAAATGCTGGTGACACTGCTGAATTAAAAGCTGATATTCAGCCTTATAATGCAACCGATAAGGTTGTTATCTGGACATCTTCAAATCCTCTTGTTGCATCAGTTGACAGATACGGAATGGTAACAGGTCTTTCTGAGGGAACAGCTGAAATTGTTGCTACAACTCTTGAAAACAGCAACAAACAGTATACTGCAAAATGTAAAGTCAGTGTAACCGGAACCATTGCACTTGTCGGTGATATTATTGAGGCTGAAGATTACTCTTCGCAGTCAGGCGTTGATGTTGAAAACTGCAGCGAAGGCGGATATGATGTAGCGTATATTGAGGATGGAGATTATATTGGATTTAAAGACATTAACTTTAGCAGAGGTGCTGAATCAATCAGTTTCCGGGTTGCATCAAACGGAATCAGCAATTCAATAGAAGTACGTCTGGGTTCTCCTGACGGAAAACTCATAGGCAGTATGGAAGTCGGTAGTACAGGCGGCTGGCAGAAATGGGCAACACAGAAATGCAGCATTGACAAGACAACCGGTGTAAATGATGTATACTTCATATTCAAGGGCGGCAGCGGATATTTATACAATATCAACTGGTGGAGTATAAATTATATCTATGATAATGATCCGGTTCCAGGTGACTGTAACCTTGATGGAAATGTAGATGTTATAGATGCAATAATGCTTCAAAAATGGCTGTTAGGCGTAAGTGATAAACTGACAGACTGGAAAAATGTCGATCTTAGCAAGAATAATAAAATTAATGTATCTGATTTCATATTACTGAAGAATATGCTAATCGGAAAATCATAAAGATAAAAATCGTCTTCCATCCGGATATTTATCTGAAACGAATATCAATAAAATCCTGAATGCCATGAAAAATAAACGATTTTATACAGCGAGGTTTTGATGCTTCGCTGTTTTTATTTGCCTGCATAAAAATTTAATGTTATACTAAAATAAATTATTTTTCCTGCAACCTTTTACAATAAACCGGGTCTATATTAATAGAAAGATCTTTCAAGTATATACAGAAAGGAGAAAAACGTGGACGACAGCAATATAATTGAACTTTTCCTTAAACGTTCTCAGGACGCACTTGCTGAAACAGATAAAAAATTCAGGAGTTACTGCTATGCTATTGCGTTCAGTATCCTTGGCGATACAGGTGAAACGGAAGAATGCATAAATGATACATATTTAAAGCTCTGGAATTCAATTCCGCCGGTTATTCCTGAAAAGTTTTCTGTATTCATAGCACGGATAGTAAGAAATACAGCATTTCATCTGTACAGCAAAAAGAAAACTCTGAAACGGGGAAAGAATGAAATAAACTATGTTCTTTCAGAACTTGAAGAGTGTGTGGATATGCATAGCAATGTTGAGGAACAGATAGAAAATAAGGAACTTGAAAATGCACTTCTGGATTTTCTGAATACACTGGAACCCGGAAAACGAGATGTATTCATGCTCCGATACTGGTACGCAATGCCGGTAAAGCAGATTGCAGCAAAAAAATCCATGAAGGAAGGCACGGTAAAATCTGTACTGAGCCGTACACGGAAAGAGCTGAAACAATATCTGAAAAGTCAGAACCTTTACTGAAGGAGAGATAAATATGAAAAAGAACGAAAGATTATATAAAGCCTTCGAAAATATGCCGGATGAATATATAGAATCAGCATTTGAAAACAAACCGTTTGAAACAGCAGATACTAATACGAAATCTGACGAATTAACGGAAATTTGTACTGTCGAGGTGTATCAGCACAAAAGGAACTGGAAAATCATCGCGGCAGCTACAGCTGCATGTCTGGTAATCGGAACGGTTTCATCTGTTGTATACAAAAATAATAAATATGGTGTCCCGGCAGATAATCCGGAGATAACTGACTGTACGGTTACTGAAAATTCCGGACATTATGAATCAGATGGTGCTTCGGTATCAAAATATATGTTAAAAACTGTACAGCCTTTTCCGGATTCAGATTATTGTTTTTATTCATCAGGAAATATTTATACAAGGTTAAATTCAGGAAATGATTTTTTCTGTATACTGAATTATTATGACTACGATAAACAGGAAGATGTATCAGTAGAATTTATTTCAAGTATGGAAATATCTGAGGAATACCTTGGAGCTGAAATAAGTGACTACTATGTTTCGGATGACGGATATCTGTATTACTGCGGTTCATTACTAACAGACGGAAAATCCGACAGAAGCGGTATAGCCGGCAGATTCAGTTTGAATACGCAGGAATCAGAATGTGTGAAAATATATTCGGATATGGTTTGTGAGAATATATTTATAGCCGAAGGAACTGATGAACTTTATCTGGAAGACAAAGAAAACCAGAGATACATACTTGATAGCAACCTGGAAATTACCAGTGCAGTTTCTCCTGATACTGTTGTTGAATGTAAAAGAACAGACTGCAGTGAAGTAGTTGAAATCGATAATCCGTACATCTTAAATAAAGTGTATGAGTTCAATAATACAATGTACACTGTTGGTGTTTTAAATAATTTTGATAAAATATACAAGACAAGTTTATCCGGTGATAATACAGAAACAATATATTGTCCAAAAGATAATACCGTTATCACAGCTGGCGGAGATGTAATGGCACTCTATACTTACAAAAATGAAAATTTTTCTCACCTGATGAAATGCACTAATACGATTCCGCAGTTAAAAGGAAAACAAATTCCCGGATATTATTCATTGGTTAATGGTTCGGAAAATCTGCTGTTGAATTATTTTGATTATTCTGAGGAAAAAGACAGGTATTGTATCTATTCTCCTGAAGGTGAAAAACTTTATGATTTTGATTATCCTGATGAGTATATGGAATATATTTACAATGACAAGGATGAAACCGGAGAAAAAGTTTATTTTCTGGATTATAAAAACAATAAAGTAACGTGTTATGAGCCGGAAACTGATACGGTAAGTGAATTAACGGCACTGAATGAGAAAGTTGATTTTTCCGAAAGGGCAATGTTTCCGTATGAAGGTCTAAGAAATATATACCGTGATGAAAAATTTGATTTTCAGATTTTCAAAAATGACAGCATGTATGGTTATAATATTGAAAATGATGAAATGGTTTTAATTATCGATAACCTTGATAGTTACGGAATTAATTTCAGTAGCTTTACAGTTGCAGAAAACGGAACGATTTACTGCACTTCCAATGGCAGCAATTTGTATGAATTAATACCGGTTACTGAAAATGCTGGACAGACAGACAATTCAGAAAATTTATTTGTTATCCCAGAACTTCAAAACACCACAATAGATGAGGCTTTAAAAATTTTCGATGACGCTGGGATAAATACCATGGTAAAAATGTGTTATAGTGACACCATACCGGAATCAGAAGTCATCAAAACTGAGCCGTCTGCAGGCACCGCAATCGACAAAAAATCTACTGTTACGATATGGGGCAGCAGAGGAACCATGAGAATAATGGCCAGAATGCCTGATATTGGTTCAAAATCAATAACAGATGCTGAAAAAATACTTACTGGTATAGATATGCTTCCGGAAATAGTTGAAGTGTATGACAGTGATTTACCTGAGGGGACAGTTATTTCTTTTGATCCGGAACCCGGAACCTTTGTGGAAACCGGAACTACGATTGTCCTTAATGTGAGTACCAAAAACAGTACACGGACAAAAACAGAATATGAAGTAACTGAGATTAGTGATAATGATTTCGGGGCTGAAGAGGAACCGGAAACATGTAATCTGCTTATCAGAGACAATGACGGAAACCAGCGATGGATAAGGGTTTTTGATTCGTATGTTAATAAAAACAGTATTGATGTCGGAAGCAAAATAGAGTTTTATTACTGATTTCAATCTGAAAAAAATACAGCAGGCGAAAGGGCTTGCTGTATTTTTTTACTGTTCTGTTATACTCATATTTTTCAGTTCTGTTTTATTGTCAGTTTCATTTGCCACAAACCTGATAAAATGCTATACTGAAATAAAAACATTTTCAAACCGTCAGATTTCAGAAAAAAAGTTGTCAGTATAAGTGAAGGGAGGAAAAGTATTGGATGATAAAATAATTATTCAGCATTACTGGGACAGAGATGAACGTGCTATAAAAGAAACGGATGATAAATACGGTTCGTTCTGCTGCAGCATTGCTGAAAATATTTTAGGAAACAGAGAAGATGCCGGAGAATGTGTGAATGATACATATCTTAAAACATGGAACGCTATTCCACCGCACCGGCCGGAAGTTTTTCCTGCATTTATCGGGAAGATAGTGCGGAATACAGCTTTTAACCGTTATAAAAGCTTACGAACCGAAAGAAGAGGCGGAGGTCAGGTTCCGGTTGTACTTGATGAGCTGGATGAATGCATACCGGACAGAACTGCAGAAGTGGAATGCAGCACGAACGAGCTTAGTGAAGCAATGAATTCATTTGTAAAATCACTTTCTGAAAGAAACAGAAAAATATTTTTACGAAGATACTGGTGCACAGAAAGTGTCAGAGATATTGCAGAGAAAATGAATATGACTGAAAACAGTGTATCAGCCGTCCTTAAACGTATCAGAAAAAAGCTTCATAAATATCTTGCGGAAAGGGGTTTTGAGCCATGACAAAGGAAAATCTGTATGAGGCTATCGGGGATATAGATGACAGGTATCTAAGAGATATTGTCAGTTCGGATACCTGTATCGCTGCACATTCACGGGATAATTCATTTTTAGATGAAAGGACGATTGAAGTGAGTGTTGTAAGAAATAAAAAGAAAATGACAGGTTTTTTGATTGCAGCAGTAATTGCAGTTTCATTTATAACAGTTGCAGCAGCTGCATTTGGTCTGTTCAGAAAAAACAACGACAATCAGATTACACAGAAAAAGATTGAGAATTATTTTACTGATAACGGAAAATACAAAACTGATGTCACTCATAATATTGAAAATCTTGCTGCCGGTAAGGAAAGAGTTTATTTTACTTCGTATATTTCAGGAACTGATCCGGTAAATAAGCTCGCGGTACTTGACAGAAAAACAAACAGAACAAAAGAAATTGATATAAGCGGTCTGAATTTATTCCACTTTCAGAGAGTATATTTATCAGAAGACTGTAGTTTTCTCTGTTATACAGATAAAAACAATAATAATCGTATATGCAGGTTTAACGGTGATTTTACTTCTGAAAATACAGTTGATATAAAAACAGAAGGATATGTATACAAAATTTCAGAAACGGACAGGAATACTGTACTTTTTACTGAAATCGTACCAAAGAGCGGCGAAAAATCCAAATTAAAAATTTTAGAATACAGTAAGGATTCGCTTGAACCTGTAAACACATTTTCATTTGATGAAATGATTTCTTCAGAAACTTACAGTGATATAAAAGATGTTTTTCTGAATGGCGAATTTTATTATTTTGTATGCGAAAAAGAAAGCGGACAAACTGATCTGATTAAGAAAAATATTAACGGTGACACAGTATATTTGTCGGAGGATATATGTGCTGATATGGAAGGAGAGTATTCCGGATGCTTAATTTCCAGCAACGGAGATATTGTTGTATTTACATCATTTTTAAACAGTGAAGGAACTCTTTGTCTCTCATTTGACCAGATAAGTAGTGAAACCGGCAAGGTTGTATTCAGATATGACGAGATTCTGGATACAAACGGTATGCCGCCGTATTATATTTATTCAGTAAACAGTATTGATTCAGAATATGATTTTGAATATATTGATCTGAACAAGGACATAATCTATGGATACAGTTTTGAAAATGAAGAGAAAACAGAAATCTGGAAAATGAATAATTCTTCAAAAAATATAAGTGCAGCCTCATGCAGTAAAGATTACATACTGTACGGTTACAGCGACAGTACCGGAAGTGAAAAAGGTCC
>JAUNJJ010000340.1 GCA_030533325.1 Oscillospiraceae bacterium | reverse complement strand
TGAAGCTTTTTCTGTTGGAAAGCCTGTCGTTGCAACTGCTGTAGGAGGTACACCGGAAATTGTAGAAGATAGAAAGAATGGTCTTTTAGTTCAGGTAAAAGATGTTGATGGTCTTGCGGATGCTATTATAGAGTTGATTAATAATGAGGATGAAAGACGAAGGTATGGTGTTGCTGGATATCAACGTTATAAAAATGATTTTTCTTATGAGAAAATGTCAGAAAGATATATAGAATATTATGAAAAAATATAGTATACATGGAAGTTTTATGAAACGCAAAGAATTGTCGAAAATAATAGATATCGGGCAAGTAGAAAGTCGAGAAACAACATATGAAAAGTTCTTACCACATAGAAAGTTGAGGTTGCTTCTTTTTCATAACACATTGCCAGAGTATCGAATTGGATGGTTTAAAGAACTTTCCAAAATAGCAGAATGTGAATTTGTGTTTACGAACGAAAGTCTTGCTAAAAAGAATTATGGGTTTGACATAGACTATGAACGGACTAAGGGAATAAATTGCTTGTTTTTATTTGATGGAAAAGAAGGCATACTTCAACTTATGAGTATTCTTAAAGATATTCAAAAATATGATTTTGTTGAACTTCCACCGATTGATTCTCCCAGAGAAGTAATATATGGACAGATGATAGTGAATGCCTGCAAGAAATATAACGTGAGATTGGGTTATTTTTGGGAGAAATGGGAAGCACCGTTAAACAAACAACCGATTAAGCGTCGTATTAAAAATTGGATTTTACGTGTAGTTCCAAAGATGATATATAAAAAAGCAGATATCATTTATGCGGCGGGGACAAAAAGCAGGGAGTATTTCATTTCAAATGGCATAGATGAGGAGAAAATTAATATAATTCCCAATGTCAGTGAAACGCCGCCGTGTGAGTATATAAATATCAAAGCAAAATATGGTATTCCAGAAAATAAAACAATTATTATGTTTTTGGGACGTCTTATGCCACAGAAAGGAGTTCAACGCTTGATTAGAGCATTCAGTATGTTGGACGAAAAAAAAAGGAATCAGAGTCATCTGTTAATTGTAGGTAATGGAGATGATAAAACTATATGTGAAAAACTTGCATCGGATCTAAAGGTGTCTAATATCACTTTTACAGGTGCTGTGGAACCCCAAGCACGTGGCAATTATTTTTCGCAGTGCGATATATTTGTTTATCCGGTAACCTATTATGATGGCCGGGTAGATGTTTGGGGATTAACACTTAATGAGGCAGTGCAGCATGGAAAGGTTGTAATAGCTACAGATGCTGTTGGTAGTGCCTATGAATTAATAGAAGATGGTGTCAATGGTTTTAGAGTTGAACCAGACAATATTAAAGAACTTAGCACAGCAGTAAACAAATCACTGGATTATAAAATTGCTCACTCTGCAGAAATAAAAGATAAACATTTAATGGAAGTATATAATTCAAAATGTATGGCTCATCGATACATTGAGTTAGCCGAGCAACTCATTTTCAAATAGAAAGAATAAAAATCTTATTATATATTGCGGAAATAAAGATATGTGTCAGTACTATGATTAAAAGGTATAAATATATTTTGAACAGTATATTATATGTGGTCTATGATAAGGATGATTGATAG
>JAUNJJ010000124.1 GCA_030533325.1 Oscillospiraceae bacterium | reverse complement strand
AACGAATCCCTGATATCTGCAATGATACTGCCATCCTTATCTTCAAAAAACGCAGCAATTCTCACATCATCCTCAACCGGAATCTTTTTGATTTCATTTCCGGTTTTTATATCATAAATACTGAACCATGTTGATTTTCCGTTCCTGTAACCGACATAAAATTTTTCACTGCCAAGATAAACAGCTGAAACATCTCCGGTTTCAGAATCAGAAACGTCTATGTCACTTAATTTTCCTGAAGACTGGTCAAATACCGAAAATACATACTGCTGATTTGTTTTATACGAATATCCGCATACATAAACACTGTCCCCGGCACTGCGTATATTATCCACATACGCCAGATCGCGGGAAAGGGTAACGTTATTTGTTACTGTAAAATATTCTTCCGGATTTTCAGAAATATCCGGTTTTGAATTCTCCGCAGAACTGCATCCTGTTAAATAAAGTATTGATGCAAAGGAAAGCAGTACTGATAATATTTTTTTAGTTTTCAAGACAAAACTCCCACCCAAACTGCACTGACTTTTACAGACACCTTAATCAAACTAATTCATATATTCTACCATTTATATTAAAATAATCTTTTTCCCTGTTCTGATATTTCATGTAATATGTTGCAGGATACTGATTTCCGTTATATACTCCATTAGTCATTGTAAAAGTATACGGAAAACTATAGTTTGGTGACATCCTCCCCCACTTATAGAAGTGGGGGCTTCCAATAAGTTAGAACTGTATTGGATGGTTCCTGCTCAAGCACACTACTGTGTACAGTATCTACAGGCTATCCCCGTGTGCCCCACGGTTCTGTATTCTTTTGTTATGATGAGAACAAAAGTCTCATTCCTTCATTTTTTATATTTACTGCTGCATTGGTATCTCTGTCATGATGTGTGCCGCATTCCGGACAATCCCATTCTCTCACTGACAGATTTTTTGTTTCTGCATTTTTATATCCGCAGCATGAGCATATCTGACTGCTTGCAAAAAACCTGTCCACTTTTATCAGCTTTTTACCTGATTCTTCAAGTTTGTATTTCAGAAATACCGTGAACATTCCCCATCCGTTGTCTGAAACGGATTTCCCGAAGTTCAGTGCCTGTGACATTCCTTTCATATCAAGATTTTCTATACATACACAATCATATTCATTGGCTATCTGTTGTATACCAGCCTTACACAGCCAAAGGTCTTAGCAAACAAAATTTTCTGCTCTTCATCCGGATATATCCTGAATTTGTATGCTTTGTTTGCCACAGTATCACTTCCTTCTTCTGTCGTTCTGTCCCTGGCTTTCTATATATTTTTTTATAACTTCTGTCGGTGCACCACCTGTTGTCAGCAAACAAAAGCTCTGACTCCAGAATCGCTCCTCCCATAGTTTCTGACGTATTTGCGGGAATTCCTTTTTCAGCAGTCTGCTGCTTGCACTTTTATAGGCATTTATGAACCTGCTTATTTCCGTATTCGGATGTGCCCTAAAAAGTATGTGTACATGATCTTTATCATGATTCCATTCTTCAGTAGTAATATTATAGTTAGGAGCAATATATTCAAAGATTTCTCTTGCCCTGTTGGATATTTCATCATTAAATATCTGTCTGCGGTACTTGACTACAAGCACGAGATGATAATGCAGCAAGAATACCGAATGTGCATTACTGTCCAAATTCATCATATTTCAACCTTTCTCATTTATTCGACTGAATTTATTTTATCATATTTTGGATTTGTTGTCAAGTACGTTGGGAACGGGAACGCAATTCATCCCCCACCTAAGAGGTGGGGGATGAATTGCTGAAAAAGGATAAACCTGCACCATAATGCACATACGAGCGGATTCTGTATATTTATAGTTTCTTCTGCATTAATTATCTCTGTTTCGTTTTTTCGCTGATGACACTACAGATAATACTGCCGCTGAAATACCAAGTGCGATAATACCGTATATATTCTTTTCTCCGGTTTTAGGTGTGCTGTTTACTTTTGCACTTGCTGCGTCAGTGATAACAGTACTCTGACTTTGCTGAGTTACTGAATCAGTGATAACCGGCTGAGGTGTGGTTGATTCAGTAATAACTTCTTCAGTTGCTGATGTGGTTACTTCTGTAACGGGTTCGTCCAGTGGAACAAAGGTAATTCCGTTTTCAATTGCATAGGTTTCGGCGGTGCTGTTTTTGTAGCCTTTTATAACAAGATTCGGATTGACCATAGTATTTTTGTTTTCGTCATAAATATATCCTAATCCGCTTTCAGCAAGTTCTATGTCTGCTGAATAAATTGTGGCTTCTGATAATTCTGACATATTAATAAAAGTCCATATTCCTGTTTCCCTGCATGAAGAACATATTGATAATGACTTTATTATTTCACGATTCAGAACAGTGCTGTTTATAACCTCTATTCCGTCAGAAAACACCAGATTATATTCATCCGTCATATTTTCAATTACGATGTTGTTCATTTTTTCAAGATCCTCAATGCTTAATTCATAATTGCATGATGCATTAACAGCTTCAATAACTTTATTGTTATTTATTCCGCTAATTATATATTTTTCTTCTTTTGTATCTATGTCAATACGACGATTAAGAAGATTATCTGTTACAGAAACATAAAAATCATCGTAAATCAATGTTATGTATTTACCAAATGATTCGTACGTTTCATTTTCTTCGGCGTATACCGGATTGCAGGTTAGAAACAACATTGCAATTGCAATTAAGCAGGATATAGTTTTTTTAATCATTTACAGGTACCCCCAATTCAAGTGATAAAAAATATTTAAACATACAGTTTTCTGCAGTTTCATATTATTACCATTATATCATCCTAAATCTTATTTTTCAAGAAACCAAAAAATCTTTTTTCGTTCACTATAATTATTTTTACGAAAAACACTTGATATCTGCATGACAAAAATGTTATAATAGACAATAATAATATATTCGGGGTAGGGGTATCAATTTAATGACAGATATATTTATCTGCCGGCTTGCATAAAGAAATCAGGACATTCAGTTTTCATATTCTGTTTGTTCATATGCCTTTTACCCGGGCTTCTTTCGTGCAGCCGGCATTTTTTATTTTACTGTGCTGTCAGTTTTTTGTTTATCGCACGGCTGAGAAAACAGCCTGCAAAACAGAGAAGGAACCATAAAAGCGAAAACGGCAGGCATATCTGACCAAGGATATTTGCCGGCATGTCGGAATAGTCCCAGACATTCCATTTCATGATTATATTATCGTATATGCCGACTAAAAATTCCACTGCTGTTATAAAAACCGCTCCCGCAGCACATTTGCGGACAAGGCTCATTTTACTGCCGTTTGTTATATGATAAATGTATGAAAAACAGATGCCGCCTGTAAGTGTCATTGACCAGTGTGTAAATCCCCTTGCTGCTATTTCGATAAGACTGTAAAGAAAGCAGCCGAAAAGAAATGCGTAAATGATTTCGCCTGATTTTTTCATGATATCATCTCCTTTTCCTGAACAATATTATTATCCTGTGTTTTTTCATATATATTCATATGAATAAAACATATCATACAGACAATCATTATTATTAATAAAACTGAAAGGGAAATACTATGAGAAAAAGTGGTATACTACTTCATGTTTCGAGTCTTCCGTCTGAATACGGTATAGGAAAATTCGGTAAAGAAGCTTACAGATTCACAGACTTTCTCGAAGAATGTCGTGTAAGCCTGTGGCAGATACTTCCGCTCTCCCCTACCAGCTACGGCGACTCCCCGTATCAGTCCTTTTCTGCCTTTGCAGGAAATCCTTACTTCATCGACTTTGAGCTGCTTGAAGAGGACGGACTGCTTGAAAAAAAGGACTACACCTCTGTAAACTGGGAAAGGAATCCTGATTCCGTCGACTATGAATTTCTCTACAATAATGTATATAACGTTCTGAGAAAGGCATTTGAACGGTTCAGTCCGACACCTGAGTACAGACTTTTTGAAATGATAAGCAGAGACTGGCTTGATGACTACGCTCTTTTTATGAGTCTGAAATTTCATTTTGACGGTGCACCATGGTACAAATGGCCTTCAGAACTCGCAAAAGCTGAAAAGGCCGCTGTTGACAAGGCTAAAAAACAGTTTGAAAAGGACATAAAATTTCACAAATTCATTCAGTACATCTTCCATACTCAGTGGAAAAAACTCAAACAGTACGCTAATGAAAAAGGCATCAGCATAGTGGGCGATATTCCGATTTACGTTTCATACGACAGCGTTGAAGTCTGGAAAACACCTGAAATGTTCGACCTTGACGAAAACAAAACACCCGTTGCTGTTGCCGGCTGTCCTCCGGACTGCTTCTCACCTACCGGTCAGCTCTGGGGAAATCCTCTCTACAACTGGAAATACCACAGGAAAACCGGTTACGAATGGTGGATAAAGAGAATCAAAAATGCATCAGAAATCTACGACACAATCCGCATAGATCACTTCAGAGGTTTTGAAAGCTACTACAGCATTCCGTATGGAAATGAAACTGCTGAAGTCGGTATCTGGCAGAAAGGTCCGAATTCAGAACTGTTTGAAAAGGCCGAAGAAGAACTCGGCAGTCTGAGCATTATCGCTGAAAATCTCGGGTTTATCACACCGGAGGTACAGGAAATGCTGGACAGATGCGGTTATCCGGGTATGAAGGTTGTTGAGTTTGGATTTTCAGACGGAGAAAATGACTATCTCCCTCACAACTTTACTGACACAAACTCATATTCATATACAGGAACACATGACAATGACACTCTTACCGGATGGTGCAGGTCACTTGATAAAGAAACACTGAAATTCTGCATGGACTACCTTAATGTAAAGAAGGAAACTGACATACCTGATGCTATGCTCAGACTTGTGTGGTCAGGCGTATCGGAAGCTGCAGTTGCACAGCTTCAGGATTTTACGGGAGAGGACACTTCCTGCAGAATGAACACTCCTTCAACCCTGTCAGGAAACTGGGTGTACAGAGCGAAGAAGGAATATTTTTCAGATGAACTTAAGGAAAAGATTCTGAAACTTAACATACTTTACAACAGATGCGGCGAACAGGCTGCAAAAGAAGATGAAAGGATTGAAGAAAATGAACAAACAGACATTTCTCAGTGAACTGAACGCAGAACTTGAACGTCTCAGAGCCGAAGGCGTTAAATCACCTCAGGTACTTCACAACGTTCTCAGCGATACTATTATGAAAAATCTTTCGGCAGACTGGAAGGAAAGCAAAAAATCCCATCTTGCTTCAAGACGTGCATGCTATTTCTCAATGGAATTCCTTATAGGAAGATCCATCTACAATAATCTCCTCTGTCTTGATATCTGCAATGAAGTTTCAAAGGCATTTGAGGAATTCGGCTATTCACTCTCTGACCTTGAAGAAGTGGAAGATGCTGCCCTCGGAAACGGCGGTCTCGGCAGACTCGCTGCATGTTTCCTCGACAGTGCTGCCACACTCAGCCTTCCGCTGGACGGCTACGGAATCAGATACAAGTACGGTCTCTTTAAACAGAAAATCGTAAACGGATTCCAGACTGAAGAAGCCGACAACTGGACAAAGTACGGCGATGCATGGTCTGTAAGACACGATGAGGATGCTGTTGAAGTCTGCTTCAGTGACCAGAAAGTCCTGGCAGTTCCTTATGATATCCCGATAATCGGATACGGTGTAAAAAATATCGGCACACTCAGACTCTGGCAGTCAGAAGCCCTTTCCGACTTCGACTTCAGACTTTTCAATGAACAGAAGTACGTTGAAGCAAGCAGGGAAAAGATATTTGCCGAAGATATTTCAAGAGTGCTCTACCCTAACGATGACACAAGAGAGGGAAAGAAACTCAGACTGAAACAGCAGTATTTCTTCTGCAGTGCCTCACTCCATGATATTATTAAGAAGCATAAGGCAAAGCACGGAGATATAAAGAAACTCAGCAAATACATCACCATCCAGCTCAATGATACTCATCCGGTTATCTCAGTTCCGGAACTTATCAGAATTCTCACTGTAAATGAAGGAATGAGCTTCGAGGAAGCATTTGAACAGGCAGGGAAGATATTCAACTATACAAACCACACAATCATGCCTGAAGCTCTTGAAAAATGGGATGTAAGTCTTATCAGAGAAATTCTCCCTGAAATCTACGACATCATATTTATGATAAACGAATACTTCATGGCAGAAATGTACCGGAGAGAAGTGGCTGCAGACAAGATTGAAACAATGAAGATTATAAAGAACAATCAGGTTCATATGGCAAATATGGCAACATTCTGCTCATCATATGTAAACGGCGTTGCTCAGATTCATACTGAAATCCTCAAGGCTTCAACACTCCACGAATGGTACGAAGTTTATCCTGACAGATTCCAGAACAAGACAAACGGCATTACACAGAGAAGATGGCTTGCGCTCTGCAACAGAGAACTCTCTGGTCTTATCACAGGCCTCCTTGGCAGCAACAAGTGGATAACAGACCTTACAGAACTTAAGAAACTTACTCCATATGCAGATGACAAACAGATTATCAGCAAATTCCTCGAAATCAAAAAGGAAAAGAAAACTCAGCTTGCTGAATTTATAAAAGACAGAGAGGGCATAGAAATAAACCCTGACAGCATTTTTGATATTCAGATTAAGAGACTTCATGAATACAAGAGACAGCTGCTCAACGCATTCTCAATTCTCTGTATTTATTTTGGCATAAAAGACGGAAGCATAAAGGATTTCACACCGACAACATTTATCTTCGGTGCAAAATCAGCTCCGGGCTACAGACGTGCAAAAGCCATCATCAAGTATATCAACGAAATAGCTGAATTTATCGAAAAAGATAAAGAAGTAAACAAACTCATAAAGGTAGTATTTGTCTCAAACTACAACGTATCCTACGCTGAAAAACTTATCGCTGCAGCGGATGTATCCGAACAGATTTCAACTGCAGGAACGGAAGCTTCCGGTACAGGAAATATGAAGCTCATGGCAAACGGTGCAGTAACACTCGGTACACTTGACGGTGCCAATATCGAAATAGTTGAAGAAGCAGGTGCTGAAAACAACTACATCTTCGGTGCCACAGTTGAGGAACTTGAAAAGATTATGCCGGAATACAGCAGCAGAAAGCTCATTTCTGAAAACGACAGGATCAGAAGAGTTGTTGAAACTCTCGTTGACGGAACATTCAGCGACGGCGGCAGCGGAGACTTCAGGGAACTCTACACTTCCCTTCTGGACGGTGCAAGCTGGCACAAACCGGATAACTACTACCTCCTCGGCGACCTTGAAAGCTACGTCGAAGCAAAACTTAAGTGCAACAGTGACTACAAAGACTCCGGCTCTTTCGGCAGAAAAATGTGGCTCAACATGTGCAACTCTGGTAAATTCAGCTCAGACAGAACCATCGCAGACTACGCTGAAAACATCTGGAAAATTAAATAATATTTCAAACCCGTCCGGAGCAGGAAAATCTGCTCCGGATTTTTTTATTATTTCCCTTTTTCCTATTGCAAGTTTCCTCGAAAATTGATATAATATATACGGATATTTTCACTTGCAAAGTGAAAACACAATATTTTTGAAATGAGGAATTTTAACATGCCAAGTAGTATTGTAATCGGAACTCAATGGGGCGACGAAGGAAAAGGTAAGATTATCGACATTCTCGCATCTAAGGCTGAAGTAGTTGTTCGTTCACAGGGAGGAAACAACGCTGGTCACACTGTAGTAAACGACGGTGTTACCTATAAGCTTCATGTTATCCCTTCTGGTATTCTCTATCCGAACACTCTCTGTCTCATCGGCGCTGGTGTTGTTTTAGATCCAAAAAGTTTCCTTGAGGAACTCAAAATGCTTAGTGACAGAAATATTTCCACAAATAATCTTAAAATAGATCCGCGTACACACGTTGTTATGCCATGGCATATCGCACTTGACGGTCTTTCAGAAGAATTCAGAGGCAACAGTGATATCGGTACAACAAAGCGTGGTATCGGTCCTACATATATGGACAAATATGAACGCTGCGGTATCAGAATGTACGACCTTATCCACCCTGAGATTTTCAGAGAAAAGGTAATGGCAACAGGAAAACTCAAGAACAAAATTATCACAGAAGTTTACGGCGGTGAGGCGTTCGACCTCGAAGCAGTAATCGCTGAATATACAGAATACGGCAAACAGCTTGCAAAATATGTTGATGACGTATCAGTTCTCTGCTACGAAGCACACAAGGCAGGCAAGACAATAATGTTCGAAGGTGCTCAGGCAACTCTTCTGGATATCGACTTTGGTACATACCCATATGTAACATCTTCGCATCCTGTTTCAGGCGGTGTATGCGTAGGTACAGGCGTTGGTCCAAAGATGATTGACAGAATCATCGGTGTTGCCAAGGCTTACACAACAAGAGTCGGCAAGGGTCCTTTCCCTACAGAACTCAATGATGAAACCGGTGATACAATAAGAAATGTCGGCGGCGAATTCGGTACAACAACAGGACGTCCAAGAAGAACAGGCTGGTTTGACGCAGTTATCGTTCGTCATTCAGTAAGAGTTAACGGTCTTGACGGTATTGCACTTAACAAACTCGATACACTCAGCGGTCTCGGCGATCTTAAGATCTGTACAGCATATGAAAAGCCGGACGGAACAGTTATCGAACACTTCCCTGCTGCTCTTGAGGAACTTGACGGATGCAAGCCGGTATACGAAACTGTACCTGGATTCAGCGAAGATATTTCAGGATGCAGAACATTTGATGAGCTTCCTGAAACATGCAAGTCATATATCAAGAGAGTTGAAGAACTCTGTGACTGTCCTGTATGCATGATCGGCGTTGGCCCTGACAGAGCTCAGATTATTATCAGAGACTGATAAATTTGCGAGGTAGTAAAGATGGCTGAAAACAATCACAATCTTGACGGTATTCAGGCACCGGTTCTTGAAGAAACAACCTATGATCCTTCCAAATCAGTAAAACGTTCTCTTGACGGGATTGAAGCTCCTGTTCTTGAGGATACAGCATATACTCCGGAAAAGAAAACTTCCGGACTCGGAGACGTTGCAGCTCCTGTTCTCTCGGACACATACACACCCGGAGCTGCTCCTCATCAGTTTAATCCACAGGCAGCTCAGCCTCAGTTCCAGCAGTACGGTCAGAACCCTCAGATAGCGCA
>JAUNJJ010000339.1 GCA_030533325.1 Oscillospiraceae bacterium | reverse complement strand
GCATAGACCTTAATCATAGAATGCATACTGATTTCCGGCTCATCTGATTTTATTCTGCACTCTATCTGGCACCATGGATAATCGTTTTTTATACTTATCTCTCTGTCAGATAATCCGTGTTTTGATACAATCTGTTTTTCCAAATCATTCTTGTTACAATCCCAGTCAGTTTTTATATTGCGATCCATGCCCTGCATATATTTGTACAGAGAATTGTCCTTATCTTCCCGGGAATATATCCGATACAATTCCCTTATTTTTTCTGAAAGCCGGTACAGCATCTCTGTCTCTTTAATTTCAGGTAATTTTCTGATTCCGATATACTTCGTAGGAAAGTCGACGGTTATTGTAAACGGTTTAGCATATCTTTGTTTTTTTTCTTCATCATATTTCTTTCTTCTTAATTCAACCTCTTTTTTATGTTCACTGACAGCAGTTCTGTTTTTATTTATTATCTTATCCAGATCACAAACCGTTTTCTCAGGAACTGTATTGCTGCATTCTTCAAATTCCAGTCCAGCCAGTTTATAGGCAAACCTGAAGGAATATATGTAGTCATTTTCCTTAAAATCAGCTTTACGGAAATACCGGTCGTAATCATCATTAAATTTAAATTCAGCTTTTATAAATCTCTCCTGTTCTTCACGAAGTAAATTATCAAAATCCGATGGCTCATATTCGACTCCATTCCTTTTTAAAAAATCAATAATCTCCTGTTTATTCAGAAAAAATAACGGACGAATTCCCCTGGAATAAATATCTTTCACAAAACAATCGTATATATACGGAGCGTAATACGAATTAATCGGATAACTATTGAAAAATATCATTTTTGATGCTGCCTGACATTCCGTAAAATGAAAAAATCTCTTAAAAAACTCCTTTGTCTTATCATAGTCCTGTTTTTCACAAATATGTATAGGCTCATATGGTTCATCAACAAGTAATACCGGACGTTCATTTTTTTCTATCCCTGCATCACATATCATACGGATTAATCTTTCCAGTCCGGATTCCAGATCATCACATTTTCCTTCAATTACATCAAGAAAGTATTCCTTATATCTGTAATTATCATATTCTTCTGTCAGTATATAGTCTGTATACTGCAAATACAGATTTTTCAGCATTCCTGCTGTCTGAGCAATTATGTCTTCATATGTTCCCGGCTTAAAATCTGAAAAAGAAACCTTTATAACGGGTATCTTATCATTCACCTGTTTTTTTAACTCAGACCATTCCGACAGATTACATTTTTCCTGCGAATAAAGCATATCAATCATTGACATTACGGTTGATTTTCCATTACCGCACTCTCCGGATAATATTTTTCCGTACGACAGCCCCGAAAGAAAATTATTTACCATCTGAAGTTTATTTATATATAAACCACTAACAGACAATTCATTAAAATTCATATGTTTTCATCCTTTCAATCCTTCTTTATTTATAGACAGAATACTGACCCAATTTAAATATTCCGTCAGCTAATAACAAATATCTTGTATACAATTATATCACACAATATATTTGTTAGTCAAGTGAATTAATTAATAAAAAAATGCAGCTCCCCGAGAATCCGGGGAACTGCATTTTCTGTTTTTTGTGAATATATTTACTCACTCAGTTAAGGAGTAATA
>JAUNJJ010000338.1 GCA_030533325.1 Oscillospiraceae bacterium | reverse complement strand
TCTGATTCATGGTACAGTTATCAGTTCAGATACTGTTCCGTGAATAATTCAGGTTTATTTCTTCAACAACATTAAATTTCATTTCAGCATTTTTTTCAGAAGTAATTGGCGAGAATCTATCCAACATTTTCTTTATTCTATATGTTTGGGATAATATATTTTCCAACAGTGCATTTAATTCTACATTTGTATTTATTCCTTTTTCCATTTTCATCTGAAACAGCTGTACACCATAACGTATATTCGTAATAGGCTGTCCCAATTCATGAGAAAACCCTTTTAGTAGCTCACTCATTGATATTAATTTTCTACTATGCTCCAATTCAGCAAATAACTCTTGAATAGCCTTCAGCAGTGCATTTTCCGCATCATCTTCCTGCTGACTTCTGTCCGTATTAGCTCTTTTTCTCACTTTCTGCTTTTTTGTAATAGAAGATTTAATTTCCATCGCTTTGTCAAGCATACCAAATTGCAAATAAAAATTATATAAAGTTCTCATAATCGGTATACTGTTTTGTCCACATATTTCTATTTTTTTCAGCGCATCATTTCTGTCTTCAATGTCCCCTATTCTAGAATAGTAAAATACCAACTCATATAATATATTAAATTCCCTTTGTGTCTTAATGCCTGGATGTTCATCTATATATTTTTCCGCCTCCGAATAATCATTTAGCTTTCTACATATTCGGAATAATGTTCTTACCGCCACTTTATCCTGGTCATATACAAGTATCTCTACAATAAGCCCTAATGCTTCTTTATATCTTCCTTTCTTTTCCATTGATGATACAACGGACTTATCTATTTTTCTATTCGATATATTATGCTTAATTGCCAACACTTTATAAAATAAAATATATATTTCAAATGTATTTTCTATTTCACGGAGATATGACATTGCATCTCCAAATTTTTTATCATTTTTAAACAAAGCAAGCTGCGGTAAATCTATATAGTGCGATATAATCTCACATATAGCGACTACCACATCTTGATTCTTTATCTTTACATCTAATATTTTTTTTACTTCTTCCAGATATCCGTTTACATCTTCTGCCACCTCAGAATAACGCTCCAGAAATTGGGCAAAATGTTTGACATATTCCACATTATTATCTATTTTCTTCAGAAACTCAATATATGCCATTCCAGCCGCTTCATAATTATTCTCTTGAAAATATAAATCACCCAAAAATTTTTCAAATATATTTTCACCTGGATATTTTTCCCTTGCTTCTAATGCGATCTCTATGGCCCTTTTAACATTACCCTTATTTCTAATTCTAGATATTTTTCTTGAGTAATTATATTTTGACATATTCTCCATCACGAACTCTCCAAAAGAATTTTCTTACGATCATTATACCAGTTATAAGTCTGTATGTACATTAATATTTGCGATGCGTCTTTCACTTTAAGGAGAGACGCATCACTTAATCCCCAATCCGATCATAGCCTGTTTTGGACTTTGGTCGACCTATTTATGATTTATTAAGCTCTTAAAAAAATACCGAACAATGTGAAACACTGCATAAAGCATATCTCAAAGCAAAATTTCGTGAGAAGCTGTCGTAAATTAGTTAAATTACTCCGGCAGACTCTCCCTCACACAAAGCGCTCCCCATCCCACCTCCGCATTG
>JAUNJJ010000337.1 GCA_030533325.1 Oscillospiraceae bacterium | reverse complement strand
ACTTTTCCTTGGATAATTTTCATTATTCTTTCAGTACAGCGGTAAATCAAAGATTATGGTTTACCGCTGTAATTTGCTGAAAAAAGCAACATCTTAGTACAGAAAAATCCGGACAAACTGCGAACTGCAGTGTCCGGATTTTTTATTTTGGTAATCAGATTACAAGAGTTTTACCAATTGACTGAGCTATGGATTTTAAGGTTGTAGCATCCAGTCCGGTATATCGTTCGATTTTATCAACGGGTTCTTTGTCTGTAATCATCATCTCAGCAAATTTCCTCTTATCTTCAGCCTGAGTTTCTGCTCGAATCCTGTCATCCCATAGAATGATTTTTTCATTTAACATAGAATCAGCTCCTTTTTTACTTATGTCATCAATGTTGCTGTACAAATATGCCTTAAGTGACTTTATGATATTAAGCATTTCACGATATTCATCATTTGTGATTCTTTCATCTGTAAGTAATGAATCCAGGGTATACCTAATATCAATACACATTTTTTTGAAATCACTCAGAAATTGTTCTTTCTTTTCAACTGTGTAGCCATTGTAGTCATTAACCTTGTTCCACATTCTGATAATCTGAAACGGGAGAAGTATTTCAAGGTCGTTTTCTACAAGTTCCTTTGGAGTGTAACCAAGTGCTCTTACTGCATTTACTGAATACTCCACTTCCTGATCATCCGGGAGTATAAGTTTTATGTACAGCTTATTTCTTTTTTTGTTTTTACCCTTAAGAAATACAACAGCCTGCTTCGGCATCCGGTACACAGCATGGTAAGCATCAGTTTTCTTATATCCGTTTCCTGGATTGCTTACAGCATATTCAAAAAGTCGGAACATCATGTCGTCCCAGTAAGTCTGTGCTTCTATCTGAAATTTTTCCCCGCAGATTTCAAAGTAAATATCCTTTTCAAGTATTGCATTTTCTTCGCCTTCGCTGTTTGGATCCAGAAACCTTACTTCCGAATCAAGCGGGAAGTTCTTTTCGAATACCTTGTTTACAAACTTAATCAGCATCCTGCCGGATAAACGGAACATCCTTTTGAATGTTATGTCGTAGATTTTTGAGTTTTCATTCATATTGTTTTTCCTTTTTTTTAATTTATTCTTCCTGTAAATAAGAAGTTGATACACCTATATTTTACAATACAAGAGAATAAATGTCAATTAAAGAAATTCACAATTTTTACCACCTAAAATATGTATTTATTCCATATTTCGACAGAAACTGATTTACCTTCTGAATATATTATATCATATTTCAAATTTGAGTTCAATGAAAAATTACGGATTAAG
Source organism: Oscillospiraceae bacterium (assembly GCA_030533325.1). Classification (GTDB taxonomy): domain Bacteria; phylum Bacillota; class Clostridia; order Oscillospirales; family Ruminococcaceae; genus HUN007. The sequence continues at coordinate 347 of JAUNJJ010000337.1, read as the reverse complement.
GACAGAGATTAATGATAATCAAATTAAATGAGCCAAATGTAACTGAACTGGTAACAACAACGACAAAGCCGGTAACAACAACTGAAGCTACAACAACAAAACCTGTAACCACAACATCCGAGTTATTACCTGAAACAGTTTCGGGCGACGCAAATAATGACGGAATTATATCAGCAGCCGACTTCATAAAACTTGTTCAGCATATACTCAATCCTGAAATGCAGATAAACTCAAAAACTTCAGACCTGAACGGTGACGGAAAAATCGATTCAGCTGATGCAGTTGAACTTAAGAAACTTTTCCTTGGATAATTTTCATTATTCTTTCAGTACAGCGGTAAATCAAAG
>JAUNJJ010000024.1 GCA_030533325.1 Oscillospiraceae bacterium | reverse complement strand
TGTCAGCAATCTTAAAGTTAAAGAAATATTTCTGGGAGCAGTTGATTATCTTATCTCCGGCGGTGAAAAAAAGTTTTACTCAAAAGTCACAATGGTAAAGAGAAAAGACACTATGTGTTTCTGGGTTTCAAGGAGAGGTTTCTTTTTGCTCGAAGAATATTTTGCTGATAAAGAACTGGTAAATGCACTGCCGTTTATACCATACCGCGGAAATTTAGGAATAAGCAGAGAAATGTTTTCCGGCTGGTATTCAAGCTATAACAGCTGTATAGTTGATATGCTTGAGGAATATTTCGATATAACAGAAGATGAAAAAAATCTGGATATATATGATATGTACCAGTATGTTGTTGATATGTGGAACGGAAAATATGGAATGGAAGATACTAACCATTATGTTGATGCAGATGCTCATCTGCTGATAGTATTACTTGAATCTCTGGATATTATTTCCGGGAACAAAAAAATTCAGGATGATAATTTTCTTTTGTCCGAAGATGACCTGTGGGGGGCGCTTTGTTCCTGCAGATGCTGGGCTGATCTGGAGGAGCAGCTGTCTGACGTTTATAGTGAATGAAAAAACTGACGTTCATTATAATCCGGTATAAATACATTGTATAAAAATTTTTCAGCAACCTTTTACAGTATTTTTACAGTATATATTATTGCATATTTCAGCAGATTATAGTATAATTAAATGAGTATGAAATTTTTTTAACCCTGTTTACCGGAGGCATTTATCTATGTGCGGATATGTAGGATTCACAAACACAATAAATAACGCTAACATTGTTCTGAAAAAGATGATGGAGCGAATCAGACATCGCGGACCTGACGGAGAAGGACAGTATATTGATGAGGGAATTGCACTCGGACACAGAAGACTGAGTATTATTGATATTGATGCAGGTGCTCAGCCTATGTACAATGAAGACGGTTCCCTTGTTATTGTATTTAACGGAGAGATATATAACTACAAGCAGATAAGGGAAGGGCTTGTCAAATCAGGACACAGGTTTGCGACACAGTCTGACACTGAGGTTCTTGTTCATGGATATGAAGAGTACGGCAGTGATATCCTCGGAAAGCTCAGAGGCATGTTCTCATTCGTAATCTGGGACAGAAACAAACAGGAACTTTTCGGCGCAAGAGATTTTTTCGGGATAAAGCCTCTTTACTATGCTGATATGAACGGTTCATTTATGTTCGGTTCAGAAATAAAAAGCTTCCTTGAGCATCCTGATTTTAAGAAGGAACTCAATGAAACAGCTCTGGAGAACTATCTGACATTTCAGTATTCTCCGACAAATGAAACATTTTTCAAAAATGTATACAAGCTTCCGCCGGCACATTTCTTCATAAAGGACAAAACAGGCTTCAGATGCCAGCGCTACTGGAAAGTTGAATTTGAAGCAGAGGAGAAGCCGGAACTGGACGAGTGGGTAAACAGAATTTCAGATACCATGCATGATTCGGTTGAGGCTCACAAGGTAAGTGACGTTGAAGTAGGAAGCTTCCTCTCAAGCGGTGTTGACTCAAGCTACGTTGCAGCTATTGCAGGTGTTGACAAGACATTTACAGTTGGTTTCGGCAGTGACGAAAGATATAACGAGATTGGCTGGGCAAAGGAATTCTCAAAGGCAATAGGCAAGGAAAATACAAGCAAGGTAATTACCCCTGAAGAGTACTGGGGAATACTTCCGAAGATTCAGTATCATATGGATGAACCGCTTGCAGATCCTTCGGCGGTTGCACTTTACTTTGTCTGCAATATCGCCTCTGAAAAACTTAAGGTTGTTCTTTCCGGCGAGGGAGCGGATGAGATATTCGGCGGCTACAATGTCTACAGCGAACCGGGCGGAACAGTGTATGACAGGGTTCCTATGGGTATAAGAAAACAGGTAGGAAAACTCTGCAGCAAACTTCCGGCACGCCGCGGACTTAACTTCTTTATCAGAAAGGGAAAGACAGTCGAGGAGCGTTTTATCGGAAATGCCTATATGTTTACCCCTGCTGAGAGAAAGGCTCTCCTTAAGATAAAGACGGATGCTCCTCATCCGATGAAAATAACCGCACCGTTTTACAGTGAAGTTGCCGGCAAGGATGATGTTACAAAGATGCAGTATCTTGACCTTCATATGTGGATGGCCGGAGATATTCTTCTCAAGGCTGACCGTATGAGTATGGCAAATTCACTTGAACTTCGTGTACCTTTCCTTGACAGAGAGGTTATGGCTCTTGCTCAGAAGATTCCGACAAGATACAGAGTGACAAGAAAAGAGCATACTGATGAGAAGACAAAGTACATTACAAAGTATGCCATGAGAAAAGCGGCGAAAAAGGATACCCCTCCTCAGACCGCAAAAACTGCAGCCAAGAAAAAGCTTGGTTTTCCTGTCCCGATAAGAGTATGGCTCCGCGAGGAAAAATATTATTCTGTTGTAAAGGAAAAGTTCACTTCAGAAACTGCAGAAAAATATTTCAACACGGAACTTCTTGTAAAGCTCCTTGATGACCATAAAAATCAGGTTCGCGACAACAGCAGAAAAATATGGACAGTGTTCTCATTCCTTATCTGGTATGATGTATTTTTCCTGCAGACCAAGGAGGCGTGATTACATTGGCAAGCGTTGTGACCTATAAGTACATCAGACAGAATCCTGATATCATGACATATATAAAACGTGCAGACAAGGCACTTGAGGCTATCGGTTATACAGAACATTCCTTTGCACATGTTGAACGTGTTGCACAGACGGCAAGCATGATACTCACTGAGCTCGGATATCCTGAGAGACAGATTGAACTTGTAAAAATTGCAGGTATTATGCATGACATAGGAAATGTAATAAACCGTGTTGACCATGCTCAGAGCGGTGCTGTAATGGCATTCCGGCTTCTTGATAATCTCAGTATGCCGGCAGAGGAAATATGTACAATTGTTTCTGCAATAGGAAATCACGATGAATCAACAGCATTTCCTGTTGATCCTGTTTCAGCGGCTCTTATAATCGCCGACAAGACCGATGTACGCCGCACAAGGGTAAGAAACAGCGATATCTTTACCTTTGATATTCATGACCGTGTAAACTATGCGGTTGAAAGCTCAAATGTACGTTTCAATGATAATAAAACATCAATTATTCTTGAACTTACTATAAACACTACCATCTCATCAGTGATGGAATACTTCGAAATTTTTCTTCAGCGAATGATACTGTGCAAGAAGGCTTCACAGTATCTTGGTCTGAAGTTTGAAATGGTTATCAACGGAACGGAAGTTCTGTAAATATATTGTTAAGGAGTAATAATATGCAGCATTTAATTGATCTTGATGATTATCCGGTTTCATGGTGGAACAGAGTTATAGCTCTTGGTAAGGATATCTACACAAATCCGGGAAGATACAAAGGTGCATGTGCCGGCAAGGTAATGGGCACTCTCTTTTATGAGCCCTCTACAAGAACACAGATGTCATTCCAGACAGCCATGCTGAGACTTGGCGGATCTCTTATCGGATTTGACAATCCTGCTACATCTTCAGTGTCAAAGGGTGAAAACCTTAAGGATACAACAAAGATAGTAAGCGGATATTCAGATGTACTTGTTATTCGTCATCCGCTCGAAGGTGCTGCCAAAGCAGCTGCACTTACTGCAGAGTGTCCGGTTATAAACGCAGGTGACGGCGGACATCTTCATCCTACACAGACACTTACAGACATGCTTACTCTTACAATGGAAAAGGGCAGAACTGATAATCTCGTAATCGGTATGTGCGGTGACCTTCTTAACGGAAGAACGGTACATTCACTCTGTAAGGCACTTTCATGTTATCCGAACAACAAGTTTATATTCATTTCAACTCCTGAACTTATGGTTCCGCAGTATGTTAAGGATATCCTTGATTCACACGGCTGTGAATACAGGGAAGTTTCATCACTTGAAGAGACAATTCCTGAACTTGACGTTCTCTACATGACAAGAATCCAGTCTGAGAGATTTGCTTCAAAGGAAGAATATGAATCACAGAAAAATGTTTATGTTCTCGACAGGAAAAAGCTGAACCTCGGCAAGAAGGACCTCATAGTTCTTCATCCGCTTCCGAGAGTTGACGAAATAACAATGGACGTGGACGATGACAGCAGAGCGCTGTACTTCAAACAGACAAAATACGGCATGTATGTTCGTATGGCTCTTGTTCTTACCTTAATTGAAAACAGGGACAAGGATGGTGCACAGCTCCTTAAGGGTTCTGTTCTCAGAGACGCAAAATGCACAAACCCAAGATGTATCACACATCCGGAACACTATCTCCCGAAGAGCTTTATAAAATCAGGTGATATTGCAGAATGTGAATACTGTGACGAAAGAATACTTCTCTCATAGTTCTGAATAATCAGGGTATAATTATAACAGCAAAAAGCTTTGAATCAGCCAAATGACGGAGGTACATTTATGTACAAAAATATTGAAAAGCATGTCAGGCTTAAACTTAAGGACCAGGTTGAATACCAGACCGGTCAGGTTGTAAGCAGAACACTTGTTCAGAATGAATCAGTAAGCATGACACTATTCTCATTTGACAAAGGTGAGGAAATTTCAACACACGCTGCTGCAGGTGACGCAATGGTAACGGTACTTGAGGGTACTGGCAGATTTACTGTCGGTGACAAGGTATTTATTCTTAATGAAGGCGAAACAATTATTATGCCGAAGGATATTCCTCATGCAGTTTTCGGTGAGGAAAAATTCAAGATGCAGCTTGTAGTTTCATATTAAAAAAATTCCCGCAGTTTTCATAGTCTGAAGGCTGCGGGTTATGTTTTGCTGTTCGCATATTTAATTTGTTGTTTCTCTTCGCACGAGGACAGGAGTGAGAACTTTGTGAACCGGTGCTTCGAGAGGTTTTGGTCTGCGTTTCTTTCGTTCATTTATCTGCATAAGAAGAAGTTCCATTGTTTCTTCTGCAATCCTGTCAACCTGCTGACCAACGGTTGTGATTGGAATTACAGCTTCTTTTGAAACCGGCGAATTATCAAAACCGATTATTTTGTATTTTTCAGGGAGAGTTCCGTATTTTTTTACTATAATATTCAGAAGTATATTAGCGTGAGTATCATTCGGCATAAAAATTCCGATTTTTTTTCCGGGGTATGTTTCTTCGATTTCTTCAAAAAACTTCTTTATATTTTCAAGATTTTCTTCGAAGTTTCCGCCAAAGTTTTTTATCATGATTCTGTGTTCAAAATTATTTGATTCACAAAATTCTCTGAAACCGTCTATTCTTCCGTATGCAGGTATAGATTCAGGAAAATCTGCATTTGCATGAATAAGTACATCACATCCGCTTTTTGCAAGAACATCTGCTGCCTGCATACCACCAGTATAGTTGTCTGTATTTACGCTACATACATATTCATCTTCACGTTCAATTGTAACTATTGGAATATTGTATTCGGATAGTTCCTTTGAAGAAAGCGTGTGGCTCAGTATTATCAGTCCTTCTGTCTTGTATGCAAGAAGTTCGTTTATATATCTTCTCTCAGTATCAGCATCGTCGTTTCCTGCAAATACGATAAATTTGTATCCGTATTTTTCATAAGTAGAAATAATATGGTCAAGAATATCTGAATAATAGTGCATATAAAGGTTAGGGATAATAATTCCGACTATTTCGGTGTTTCCGTTTGCCATAACCCTTGCCAGCTTGTTTTCTTTATAATCAAGCACTTCGAGAGCATTTGCTATCTTTTCCTGGTTTTCTATGGTGACAGAGTCCGGATTATTAAAGTATCTGGAGATTGTTGTTTTTGAAAAACCGGTATATTCTGCAATATCTGCGAAAGTAACATTTTTTTTCATTGTTAAGCCTCCTGTTTGATGTCTTAATTATAACACAGAAATAAATTGAAATCAATAAAGTAATCAGTAAAGTAACCGGTTTTGTAAATAGGTACAAAACTGGTTTTTGATTTTTGGAATCTGATACAAAAATTTAAATTATTCTTGACAAGTAACTGGTTACATGGTACTATGTAATTAGTAAAGTAACCGGTTACTTAAAAGAACGGAGGAAAACAGTTATGAAAAAGCAGCTACTATTTATGACGGCTCTTTCATTACTGGCAGGTGCAGTTTCATTTACGGGGTGCAGTAAGAAAGTTAATCCCGGTGATGTGCAGGGCTATGATGATGGAGAACAGTATATCAGTATGTGGGTACATACAATTGAAGATACGCCGGAAGGTGAAGCTTATAAACAGTCGGTTGAAAGTTTCAATGAAAAGTATGACGGTACATACTTTGCTGACATTGAATTTATTCCGAGAAACGACAGCGGAGGAGGATATTCTGACAAGATAAATGCTTCCGTTATGTCAGGAGATTTACCGGATGTTATAACAGTTGACGGCCCGAATATTTCAGCATATGCAGCCAATGGTATTATTCAGCCTCTGACTGAACTGAGTGATGAGGAAAAATCAGTTTACCTTGATTCTATTCTTGAACAGGGGACGGTTGACGGTAAACTGTATGCACTTGGTGCAATGGAATCAAGTGTCGGACTATATTATAACAAAGCTATTCTTGAAGAAGCCGGTATCGAAGTTCCCGATAAAGACCATCCCTGGACTTTTTCAGAATTTCTTGATATTCTCGAAAGACTGAAACCTGTAACAGACAGTAAGAACGGCTATCCTCTTGATATGACATTTCCTGTCGGTGAAGCAAGCATTTATTATTATGCACCGTTTATATGGTCGAACGGAGGCGATTTGATAAGCGATGACGGACTGACAGCAGAGGGATATTTCAACTCAGATAAAAACGCAGAAGTTTTCAGTTATTTCAGAACTCTGACTGAGAACAAATATATGTCTGCGACACCTATTGAAAAGCTCTTTGAAAGCGGACGTGCCGCATTCAAGTTTGACGGTGCGTGGGAAGTAAATACAATTTATCAGAGCTACAGCGATATTGACCTCGGGGTAGCACCGTATATTGTCAGTGACAACTGGGACGGTGGAAGATATACTCCGACAGGTTCATGGGCATATGCGGCAACCACAAAAACAGAGCATCCTGAGGCGGCAACCGAACTTGTTAAGTGGATGAGCGGTCCGGAGAGTGGTATTCTCCTGTATGAAAAAACCAAAAGTATGCCTTCGACTTATGCGGCATATGACCAGATTACCACTTTTGAAGATGATGAAAACTATAAGGCACTTTATGAGCAGCTCAGAGATTACGGCCACCCAAGACCAAAAACACCTGTTTATCCGCAGGTGAGCACGTCTTTCCAGCAGGTTCTTGAGGACGTTGGATTAAGCGGCAGAAATGTAAATGATGAAATGGATAAATCTGTAGAAAGGATAAACGCTAAATTAAAGCGTTACACGAGATAATATGAAAAATAAATCTAATTCTGTTATTGGAATGGCTTTTTTCGGACCGGCACTGGTTCTTATGACGGTTTTTCTGTTCATTCCTATGATACTTACGCTGATTTACAGCTTTACAGATTATTTCGCACTCAATCCTAAACTGACACATTTCGTTGGACTGGAGAATTTCAGTACGATTTTTAAGGACGACCTGTTTACAACTGCTTTCCTGAATACAGTTAAATTTGTACTTATTATTGTTCCTTTGCAGACTCTCGGCGCTTTGGGGCTTGCACTTCTTATCAATAAGGTGACAGTCTGCAAACGATATTTCAAAGTTGCATTTTTCATTCCGGTTGTAATGTCACTTGCAGTTGTTTCAAACCTGTGGATGCAGATATACAGTCCTGAAGGTATTCTCAATACCATTCTTTCAAATTTTGGAATTGATGCACAGCCTTTTATATACGGTGCAGATCAGGCGCTTCCTTCTATTGCATTTATGAGTGTATGGCAGGGTGTAGGCTATCAGATGATTATTTTTCTCGGAGGATTACAGGCAATAAATCCTGCTCTTTATGAGGCTGCCGAGATGGATCATGCAAGTGGCTGGAGCAAATTTATTAATATCACCCTCCCTGAACTTAAACCGCTTTGCGTATTTGTTTTTATAACTGTTACAATAGGTGCATTCAGAATGATAGTTCAGCCTATGGTTATGACAGGCGGCGGTCCTTCACATTCAACATATACAATAGTTTATGATATCTATGAAACGGGTACAGTGAACTGGGAAATCGGTCTTGCTTCTGCAATGGCAATAGTATTTACAGTATTTGTTGTTATACTTACAGTTATTCAGACAGTTCTCACCAGAGATAAGGAGGATAAACATGAAAACAAAAAAGCAAAAAATCGTTAATGGAGTACTGGCTGCGGTAATGCTTGTTATGTCACTGTTTTTCCTGTTTCCTGTAATATGGATGCTTGCAAACTCTTTTAAGCCTGATGCGGCTATTACAGCTGACATGAATTCAGCAAGTGCATTTATTCCTCCGGCTCCGGGAAAAGGATTTTTTGATAACTATAAGGAAATTCTTTTTAATACGAGTTTTGTGCGGTATATGCTTAATACTTTATTCTACGCAGCTATACTTATTATAGCAGGAGTTATAGTGAACGGTCTTGCAGGTTATGCACTTGCGAAAATAAAATTTCCTTTCAGGGACAGATGGCTTGCAGTTATTATGATGCTTATGATTATTCCTACAGAAACAATTATCACAATAAACTTTATGTTTGTTTCAAAGATGGGACTTCTTAACACAGTTTTCGGTTATGTTCTTCCGATGATAGTAAATCCTTTTAATATCTTTCTTTTCAGACAGGTTTTCGTAAGTCTGCCTGATGATGTATGGGAAGCTGCACAGCTTGACCACTGCAACCCTGTAAAGTATTTTTTTACAATGGTTCTGCCTATGTCCAGGACAGTTGTTGCAACAGTAAGCGTATTCACATTTCTCAATGTGTGGAATGACTATCTGTGGCCATCACTCGTTTTTACATCAAGCGACCTTTTGACTGCACAGATAGGTCTTAATTCCATAACTTCAAATGATAACACAACTATGGGACAGACTCTTGCAGTTATCACACTTATTACAATTCCGGTTATTATAATTTACTCACTTTTCTCAAAACAGATTGTGGAAGGTGTAGTTTCAACAGGTTCTAAGGAGGGCTAATTATGAGTTTTGTAGAAATGAAAAATATCTGTAAAAAATATGAAGGGGCAGACAGGAATTCTGTTACAGATTTTAACCTTTCAATAGAAGAAGGCGAATTTATTGCCTTTGTAGGACCTTCAGGATGCGGTAAGTCCACAACGCTCAGAATGATTGCGGGTTTTGAAGAAATAACAGGCGGGGATTTTTATATTGACGGAAAACGTATGAATACAGTACCACCGAGAGACAGGGGAATATCAATGGTATTTCAGAACTATGCACTTTATCCGCACATGACAGTTGAAAAAAATATTTCCTATGGACTTAAAAATATGAAAGTACCTGCTGATGAAATAAATAAAAAGGTAGACTGGGCAATTGAAATTCTCGGACTTTCAGAATACAGATACAGAAAACCAAAAAATCTTTCAGGCGGTCAGCGCCAGAGAGTAGCACTCGGACGTGCAATTGTAAAAAATCAGAAACTTTTCCTTATGGATGAACCGCTTTCGAATCTTGATGCAAAACTCAGAGTAAGCATGAGAAACGAAATAAGCAAACTCCACCGTCAGCTTGGAAGCACAACCATTTATGTAACTCACGATCAGGTTGAAGCAATGACCATGGCAGACCGTATTGTTATTATGAAAGATGGTGTAATTCAGCAGGTGGGAAAGCCTATGGAGCTGTATGAGCATCCGTCAAACAGGTTTGTAGCCGGATTCATTGGTTCGCCTCAGATGAATTTTTATGAGGTTAATGTTAATGGAGATACTGTAACATTTTCAGACGGAAACAGTATTAAACTGCCTGATTCTGTTTCGTCGAAGCTTGGCGGCAGACAGGGTGAACTGATTCTTGGTATAAGAGGAGAAGATATTAAGCTTGATCCGCAGGCTATTGACCTTTATAAAAACAGTAAAATATCTGCTGTAGTTGACAGCGTTGAAGTTATGGGAAATGAAAATAATCTTTATTTCAGTTTCGGCGGCAATGCATCAGTGGCAAGAGTATCAAAGAATGAGATAAGAAAAACGGGTGATACAATCGAATTTGTATTTATTCCGTCAAGGATGCATTTCTTTGATAAGCAGACTGAAAAAAGTCTTTTTTAACAGGAGGATATTATGCAGAAAGTTCATTTTAAAGCACCTGACTGCTGGATAAACGACCCTAACGGTTTTATATGGTATAAAGGACAGTATCACCTTTTTTATCAGTGCTTTCCGTATTCTGCACAGTGGGGCAGAATGCACTGGGGACACGCTGTAAGCAAGGACCTTGTTCACTGGGAGGAAAAAGGGATTGCACTTTTTCCTTCTAAAACTGATGACAGGAGCGGATGCTTTTCAGGAAGTGCCGTTGAGTATGACAACAGGATGTATATATTCTATACAGGAGTTAATTATACTGAAGAAAATCCTGAAAACATAAATACCTGTCTTAATGATAACTTTATATCGGCTCAGCTTATGATAACTTCCGAAGACGGAATGAAGTTCGATAATATTTCGGACAAGAAAACTGTTATTCCGCCGATAGAAGATAAAAATACAGGAGATAAAACCCATACCCGTGATCCGAAAGTGTGGCGCGGAAAAAATGCCTGGTATATGGTACTTGGAAGTACAGATAATAAAAAAGGCAGGCTGCTTTTTTACAGAAGCGAAGACCTGTGCAGCTGGGAGTATTTAAGCTGCACTGAAAAAGATAATTTCGGATGGATGTGGGAGTGTCCGGATTATTTTGAGACTGGCGGAACCGGAATAACGGTATTTTCACCAATGGGATTTACTGATGACGGAAAGGAATATGATTCCAATGCAGTCTGTGTCTTTTCATCATTTGATGAAGAAAAGGGAGAAATGAAACTTTATGACACATATCAGTATCTTGATCTGGGACTTGACCTTTATGCACCTCAGAGCACAACGGATAAAGACGGTAATCGTGTTATAATTGCGTGGGCGAGAATGCCTGAATCCGTTAAAAGTGAAAACGGTGAATGGTGCGGACTTATGAGTATTCCGCGAATTGCTGAAGTGAAGAACGGCCGTATATATTTCAGACCGCATACAAATGTAAAAAATGCATTTACAAAGAAAATATCTTCACCTGAAAAATCAGGTTATATGCTTAAAACCGTTCTTGAAAACGGTGAAAGTATAAATATAGGAGGATATATTATAAAGCGTGATAAGGATAAAATAATAACTGACCGGTCGGCTGTGTTTAATGTAAAGGGAAATTTCAGACTTACAGCAGAAACTCCGGTTATAAATGACGGATATGATCTTGAAATATATGTTGATGAGAATATAATTGAAGTATTTATAAATAATGGTGAGTATGTTATAAGCAATGTAGTTTACGGCCTGACTGACAGAATATCAGGTAAAGCTTATGATTTGTACGCAGCAGAATGAGGTGGGATTCTATGAAAAAATATGATGTTGCAGCACTTGGCGAACTACTTGTGGATTTTACGGAAAACGGAACAAGTCCGCAGGGAAATCCTCTGTTTGAAGCAAATCCGGGCGGAGCTCCGTGCAATGTACTTGCAATGCTTTCGAAACTTGGAAAGAAAACAGCTTTTATCGGCAAAGTCGGAGAAGACATGTTTGGCAGACAGCTTACAGAAGCTGTGAAAAGTGCCGGAATATGCACAGAGGGACTTGTTTCGGATAAAACTGTTCCTACTACTCTTGCATTTGTTCATACATTTGAAGATGGTGAAAGAGAATTCAGCTTTATACGAAATCCGGGTGCGGATATGATGCTGAAAAAAGATGAGGTAAATACTGAAATAATTAAGGATTCGAAGATATTTCATTTCGGAACTCTTTCCTCAACTCATGAGGGTGTGCGTGAAGCAACAAGATTTGCCGTTGATACAGCAATTGAAAGCGGTGCACTGATTTCATTTGACCCTAACCTTCGTGAACCGTTATGGGAAAATCCCGATGATGCAAAGGCTGAAATGGAATACGGACTGTCAAAATGCAATATTCTTAAGATATCAGACAATGAAATTGAATTTCTTCTCGGACATACTGATTATGACAAAGCAGCCATGCAGCTTATGGAAAAATATAAAAAACTGAAACTTGTCTTTATAACTCTCGGCGGTGACGGAAGCTGTGCGTACACAGAAAATGCATGTGCAAAAGTACCTGTTTATAACGTTGAAACCATCGAAAAAACAGGTGCGGGAGATACATTTTTCGGCTGTGCCCTGAATTATATTCTTGAACATAAGAGCATTGATAACCTTGGCGAAAAAGAACTGTCAGAACTTCTTCATTTTGCAAATGCCGGTGCAGCACTCATCACTACAAGAAAGGGTGCACTGAAGGTAATGCCTGAGCTGAGTGAGATACAGAATATGACAGAAGACTCACAGAATATGCAGCTATAATCCGGCTGCCGGATAAATCAGATGTTAGTGCTTCTTTCTGTTAATCTGTAAATTTTCTGAATCATCTTGACATATAATATTTAAAGTGATATAATTAATCATGAAAATAAGTGAAACCAAAATAACACCAAAAAGCACTCTACTGGCTGCAATTAGTAGAGTGCTTTTATCTTTGTGTCAGACTTTATTTAAATAAAATCTGTTTTTAGCATATAAACAGGACAAGTAAATTGTGAAAAAATGTATTTTATATATAATTATTGAAGGAACAGTTTCATGCGTTTTTCCTGGCAGTTAAGCATATGGTTATTGCTTAACTGCTCGTTTTATGTTATACTGAGTTAGAAGTCAAAGTGCTTACAGGGCTGAAGTCTGTCTCCGGAAACAGAGTCATAACGAAAGAGTGTGAATCCCATGAAAATTATAAACGTAGGCTACAACCACTGCCATGACAGTGATTTTTACATAGACCGCCCTGAAGGCAGCGGGGACAATCTTCTGATTCTGCTGAAAACAGATGCGGTTTTTAATATAGACGGAAAGGATATAAAGATTCCTGAGAATTCTTTTTTTATGTATAAAAAAGGAAGACCACAGCGGTACAGATGTGTTTATCAGAGTGTTTTTGCAAATGACTGGGTTCATTTTGAATTTGAGGGGGATGAGGAAAAGGAATTTTTTAATCTTGGACTTGATTATGAAACTCCTGTTTTAGTGGAAGATATGAATTTTATCAGCTTCTGCATAAAGATGATGGCTTCGGAGAATTATTCAGACAACATGAACCGTCATCAGAGTATCTGTCATTATATGTTTCTGATTTTCAGCAAGGTCGGGGAATATGCTGCGAAAAAAGCGGAAAACAGAAACGACAGCTACTATGAAATGCTTTCAACCGTCAGAAATAAAATCTACAGTCGTCCCTATGAACACAGAACGGCAGAATCAAGTGCCCATGAGGTCAGGATGAGCGTATCGAATTTTCAGCACCTCTATAAAAAATATTTTGGAGTTACACTTTTTCAGGACATTATACGCAGCAGAACGGAATATGCATGTATGCTGCTTAAGTCAACAAATTTTTCCGCTGTTGAAGTAGCACAGAAGTGCGGATATAACCATTATGCTCATTTTGTAAGACAGTTTAAACAAACAATGGGAATAAGTCCGAGCGAATTCAGAAAAAAGTGAAATTTTCTTATAAAACACTTGAATTAATTTTCAGAATATGTTATGATTATAAAGCATTTAAAGTCCGTCAGTAAAATGACGAGAGTTAATGCCATTTAATGACATTAAAACGAATAGTCCGCTGCGCAGAAGAAATGCCTGCTGCGTAAGAATATTCAGAAATTTTAGGAGGAATTTTTAAAATGAACGCACTCGAATTAATCAGCAAGGACAGTTTAAAGGCAGAAGCACCAGAATTTTCAGTTGGTGATACTGTTAAAGTTCATGTAAGAATCAAAGAAGGCGACAAGTACCGTATCCAGATTTTCGAAGGCACAGTTATTGCCAAGAAGAACGGCGGTATCAGTGAAACATTCACAGTAAGACGTGTAGCACATGGCTGCGGAATCGAAAGAGTATTCCCGCTTCACGCACCTGTTGTTGACAAGGTTGAAATTGTCAGAAAAGGTAAAGTACGCAGAGCTAAGCTCTACTACCTCCGCGACAGAGTTGGTAAGGCAGCTAAGGTTAAGGAAGCAGTTAGATAATTCTAAAGGCTCCGTTTATCTGTTGATAGTTAAAAGGGACGCTTCAGTCCCTTTTTTGCTATTAATATTTCGGGTAAATATACTCATTCATGGAGACAGCAATTATGAAAGAAGAGAATACATCAGCATCATCACTGCTTGATGATGTTACCGATATAATAGAATCAGTAATTTTTTCAGTATTTATAGTTCTTCTTATATTTACATATCTGTTCAGACTGTCAGATGTATCAGGTCCTTCCATGGAACCAACGCTTAAGGAAGATGACAGGGTGGTCATTTCACCTCTTTTCTATACGCCGGAGCAGAATGATATAATTATAGTCGACAGCAGCAGACTCGACAAGCTGATAGTAAAGAGAGTTGTTGCACTTGAAGGACAATCTGTAAATATTGATTTTGAAGAAGGTATAGTTTACGTTGACGGAAATCCGCTTGACGAGCAGCTTTATGTACCGAATGAGGACGGAAGCGAACCTGAACTCTGTGCAGGTCATTTTGTAAATACTCTTACAACAGCAGATATGGGCGCTTTTGATTCCTATCCTGTAACTGTTCCGGAAGGTCACGTGTTTGTGCTTGGCGATAACAGAAACCGTTCCAAGGACAGTAAGCATGCAGAACTTGGATTTGTTCCTGAAAATGAAATTGTCGGTAAGGTGGTCTTCAGAATCTCACCTTTTTCAAGGTTTGGTACAGTAAAATAAATATAGAAAAAAGCAGGTGAAGTTATGAGTAACGAAACAGAGAAAACTGAAATTGCTGAAGAAACAGAAGCAGCAGAAACTTCTGAAAATACAGCAGAAAATGAAGTAACAGAGACTTCCGAAGATACAGAACCGGCTGCTGAAGAAGAAGAGAAAGAAAAATATACAGTAAAGAATTTTTTCAATGACGTTTTCGATATCGGAGAAACTCTTTGTATATTTATGCTTGTTTTTTATCTTCTGAAAGCATTTGTATTTGAACAGGCGATAGTTGACGGTGATTCAATGGTGCCTACTCTTAATGATAAAGAGAAACTTTTGTACAGCAGGATATACACCCCTGATAATGACGATATAGTTATTGCAGATAACGACAGACTTGGACTTATCGTAAAGAGAATAGTTGCTGTCGGCGGTCAGGTTGTGGATATCAGGGACGGAAACGTTTATGTTGACGGACAGAAGCTTGATGAACAGATTTATTCAGAAGGTGAAGTTCTTACAGCAAGCCACTTTGTAAACTCTCCTACTGAACCAAGACTCTACAATACAGAACTTCAGTATCCGTGTACAGTTCCGGAAGGAAAGGTATTTCTCATGGGAGATAACCGCGGAATTTCTGAAGACAGCCGTGGAGTTATCGTTGGATTCGTAGATGAAGAAGATATTCTTGGCAGGGTATTTTTACGTTATGCGCCGTTTAAGGATTTTAAAATCTTTTTCTAAGTAAACAATAAATTTTCAGAAACAGGAAGTAAAAATATGGCTGAAACTGAAATAAAATCAATTCAGTGGTTTCCCGGTCATATGGCAAAAACAAGAAGAAGCATAAAGGAAAATCTTTCACTTGTTGATGCCGTTGTCGAGATAATCGATGCCAGGATTCCGCTCAGCAGTCAGAACCCTGAGATGGGCAGAATGACTGCAGGAAAGCCGAGACTGCTTGTTCTCAACAAGCGTGATATGGCTGATAACAATATAACAGACAGGTGGATTTCATACTTCAGAAAAAAAGGAATAGTTGCAGTTTCAATGGACTGTAAAACAGGAAAAGGTCTGAAGGCATTTTCATCTGCTCTTGAAAACCAGCTTCTTAAAAATCTTATCGAAACCAGAAAGGCAAAGGGAATGGCTGGTGCACCGATAAGAGTAATGATAGTAGGTATTCCTAACGTTGGCAAGTCTTCATTTATCAACCGTATGTCAGGAAGCAAAAAGGCAAAGGTTGAAGACCGTCCGGGGGTAACGAGAACCAAGCAGTGGGTAAAGCTTGGTGACAGGATAGAGATGCTTGATATGCCGGGTGTACTCTGGCCTAAGTTTGATGACCAGATGGTTGCGAGAAAGCTTGCATTTACAGGTGCTATCAGGGATGATATACTTGATATCGAAACCCTTGCGATGCTTCTTCTCGAATATCTTGCAGAAAACTATCCGGCCTGCCTGAAGGAACGCTACAAGATGGATTCCGAAGGCCTTGACGGGAAGGAGCTTCTTGAACTTCTCGGAAGAAAGAGAGGCATGCTTATCTCCGGCGGTGAGGTAAATACAGAGAGAGCAGCTATTATGCTCCTTGACGAATTCCGTGCCGGAAAGACGGGCTGCATATCTCTTGAAAAACCGGAGGAACAGTATGGCTGAAAAAAAAGATTTATCCGGGCTTTACGAGTTTGATGAGGCTGTGGGAAATGAATTTCCCGGAGGCTTAATCTGCGGAACTGATGAAGCCGGAAGAGGTCCGCTTGCAGGTGATGTTTTTGCCGCAGCAGTGATTCTGAAAAAAGGTGCTGTAATAGACGGACTTAACGACAGCAAAAAACTTACAGAAAAAAAGCGTGACATGCTTTTTGATGAGATAAAGGAAAAATCAGAAGCGTGGTGTATTGCCACCGCCAGTGTTGATGAGATTGAAAAAATCAACATCCTTAATGCAGCCATGCTTGCGATGAAGAGAGCCGTTGAAGGACTGGGAGTAAGACCGGCACTTGTTATGGCGGACGGAAACAAGTGTCCTGATATAGAAGACACCGAAGTACGCTCTGTTATAAAGGGCGATGCTCTCTCAGCCAGCATAGCAGCTGCCTCAGTTCTTGCCAAGGTCGCAAGAGACAGATATATGGCGGAGATGGCTGAAAAGTATCCGGGATATGCTTTTGAGAAGCATAAGGGATACGGTACAAAACTTCATTATCAGATGATAGACGAACACGGTCCTTCTGAAATTCACAGAATGAGTTTTCTGAAAAAATACTATGACAAAAAGAGATCTGGGTAACAGGGGAGAAGATGCTGTTTGCAGGTATGTTGAAAAACATGGCTACAGCATAGTAACAAGAAATTTCAGCTGCCCTAAGGGAGAGATTGATATAATCGCTGAAAACAGTGATACGATAGCATTTATCGAGGTAAAATCACGAAAGGAAGACTGCCTTGTATCCGGGATAGATGCAGTTGATTATACCAAGAAAAGAAGGATAATCAAAACAGCCGCCTGGTTCAGCTACAAAAATCCGCTTACAAAGCAGCCGAGGTTCGATGTGGCAGAGGTTATTCTGAAAGATGATATTCCGTCAGCTATACGGTACTACTGCGGTGCCTTTGACATGACTGACTGCGGTATCATGCTTTCATTCAAATAATACGGTGATTTTTATTGCTGCAGAGTAAAAGTCATGCTAATAATATCTGCGGAGAAACGGAGCGTATTTATGTTTTATAAAAGTACAAGAAACAGTAACTTAAAGGTTGACAGTGCTCAGGCAATTTCACAGGGGATTTCTGAAGACGGCGGTCTTTTTGTTCCGGAGTCAATTCCTTCCCTTACACTTGATGAGGTAAAGCATATTTCCGGACTCAGCTATTCAGAAAGAGCTGCTTATATTTTCAAAAAATTCCTCACTGATTTTACTGATGCTGAAATCCAGTATTGTACTGATAATGCATATAACACTAAGAATTTTGAAACAGAAAACATTGCTGAGATAGCTCATCTTTTTGACGGCACATATATGCTTGAACTCTGGCATGGTCCTACATGTGCATTTAAGGATATGGCACTTCAGATTCTTCCGTACTTCCTTACTACTTCAGCAAAGAAACTCAAAATAGACAAGAAAATAGTTATACTCGTTGCTACTTCAGGCGACACAGGCAAGGCTGCTCTTGAAGGATTTAAAGATGTTGAAGGCACACAGATTATGGTGTTCTACCCTGAAAACGGTGTAAGCTCAATGCAGAAACGTCAGATGACAACACAGGAAGGTTCAAACGTAGGTGTTTGTGCAATCAAGGGTAATTTTGATGACTGTCAGAGCGGTGTCAAGAAGATTTTTACAGATGATGAGGTAAAGAAGGCTCTTGAAGAAAACAAGCTTATGTTCTCAAGTGCAAACTCAATCAACTGGGGTCGTCTTGTTCCTCAGGTAGTTTACTACATTTCTGCATATGCTTCGCTTGCTGCAGACGGTGAGATTGAACCCGGAGAAAAGCTCAATGTAGTTGTTCCGACAGGTAATTTCGGAAATATACTCGCTGCATATTATGCAAAGAAGATGGGGCTCCCTCTTGGAAAACTTATCTGTGCTTCAAATATAAACAATGTTCTTACAGACTTCATAAACACAGGTGTTTATGACAGAAACAGAAAGTTCTACGCTACATGTTCACCTTCAATGGATATCCTCATTTCAAGTAACCTTGAAAGACTTCTCTACATGCTCAGCGGGGAAAACGACGCTCAGATCAGAGAATGGTTCACAGCACTTTCAAATGAAGGCAGATACGAAGTTACAGATGATATCAAGGCAAAGCTTTCTGAAGAATTCTATGCCGGCTTCTGCGATGACAGCGAAACAAAGGCTACTATCAAAAACATTTATGACAAGTATTCATATGTATGTGATACTCATACAGCAGTTGCTGTAAAGGTTTATGAAGATTACCGCAGGGCTACCGGAGATACAGCAAGAACAATTATTGCATCAACTGCAAGCCCGTACAAGTTCAGTTCAAGCGTTCTTGAAGCAATCAGCCCTGATTTCAGTTCCGATGATGAATATGCACTTGTTGACAGAATTGCAGAACTTTCAGATATTGCTGTTCCGGAATCACTTGCTGATCTTAAGAACAAGCCGGTAAGATTCACTGGTTCAATCGACAAGGAAGAAATGTCTGATTTCGTAATGAAGTCACTTAATATAAAGTAATTAAAACGGAGAAATATCTAAGTGGCACTTTTTGCAATCGGAGACCTTCATCTGTCTTTCGGAGATCAGTTTAAGCCTATGGATATTTTCAGCGGCTGGGAAGGCTATACTGAAAAACTTGAAGCAAACTGGAGAAATACCATTAACGATGAAGATACTGTTGTTCTTGCAGGTGATACTTCCTGGGCTATGAAGCTTCAGAATGCTTACAGGGATTTTGAGTTTGTTGACAGCCTCCCGGGCAGGAAAATAATACTCAAGGGAAATCACGATTACTGGTGGTCTACCATGGCCAAAATGGAGCGTTACTTTGAGGAGAATAATTTCCGGACGATAGATATCCTGTTCAACAACTGCTACAGATACGACAGCTACGGAATATGCGGAACGCGCGGCTGGGTCAGTACCGGAGAGGATACTGAAGACGAAAGAGTAATGTTTCGCGAAGTGCAGCGTCTTGAAGTTTCGATAAAGGATGCACAGTCAAAAGGACTTGAACCGCTTGTCTTCATGCATTATCCGCCGGTATACGGCTCATTCTGCAACTACGATATACTTGATGTTCTGTACAGATACAGCATAAAAAAATGCTATTACGGCCATATACACGGGTACAGTCAGAAAAATGCAGTAACCGGCCTGCACGACGGCATAGAATACACGATGATTTCTGGTGATTATCTCAAATTTATGCCGTTTAAGGTCATGTAGCTTTGTTAAAAACGTAGAACAATTCTACGGAATATAGCAATAATATTTTTAATATGATATAATAGAAACGATGTTGTTTAATAATAAATGGAGGACGTTAAAAATGAGTTTAAAATCATCAGCAAATGTGTCAGTTAATACACATGAATTAATACTTGAAATAAGCGCAGAAGACTTTAACAAGGCAGTTGTAAATGCCTATAAAAAAGAAAAGAACCAGATTCAGATCAAGGGATTCAGAAAAGGCAAGGCTCCTATGTCTGTAATCGAAAAGTACTACGGCGAAGAAGTTTTCTTTGATACAGCACTTAATGATCTTCTCCCGAATGAAATCACAGCTGCTATTGAAGAAACAAAACTCGAACTTGTTGACAGACCACAGGTTGAAGTTGTTTCAGCTTCAAAGGCTGAAGGTGCTGTTCTCAAGGCAGTATGCACAACAAAGCCTGAAGTAAATGTTCCTGAATACAAGGGGCTCAAGGCACCTAAGGTAATTGATGCTGTAACAGATGAAGTTATAGACGAACAGATTGAAGCAGCAAGAAAGAGACAGGCAAGAATCATCACTGTTGAAGACAGAGCTGCTCAGCTTGAAGATGAAGTAACAATCGACTTCGAAGGATTCAAGGACGGTGTTGCATTTGACGGCGGCAAGGGTGAAAACTATCCGCTTACACTTGGAAGCGGTCAGTTTATTCCTGGATTTGAAGATCAGATTGTTGGTCACAAGACAGGTGAAGATTTTGAAATCGAAGTAACATTCCCTGAAGATTACCAGATGGAAGATCTTGCTGGTCAGAAGACAACATTCAAGGTTAGCCTTAAGGAAATCAAGACTCAGGAACTTCCTGAATTTGATGATGAATTCGTAAAGGATATCTCAGAATTTGAAACAGTTGATGAATACAAGGAATCAATTAAGAAGAACCTTGAAGAAAACGCTGAAAAGAGAGCAGATGCACAGTTTGAAAACTATCTTTTTGAAACAATCATCAACAGCCTTGAAGGAGAGATTCCTGCATGCATGTACGAGCAGAGAATCGACAGAGATGTAGCTGAGTTTGAATCACGTCTTGCACAGAACCAGATGTCACTTGATCTCTACTTCCAGTACACAGGAATGGATCTTGAAGAACTCAGAGAGTCTTACAGAGACAGAGCTGTTAATGAAGTTAAGTTAAGACTTGCTCTTGAAAGCATCGTAGCTAAGGAAAATATCACAGTAGAAGATTCAGAAGTTGAAGAAGGTCTTGCAAAGATTGCTGAAAACAACAACGTAAGCATTGAAGTTGTTAAGAACATATTCAGTGTGGATGACTACAGAATGGATCTTCAGGTTACAAAGGCTGTTGATATGATTAAGGAAAGTGCAGTTGTTGATAACTCACTTGCTGAAAAGAAAGAAGAAACTGCTGAATAATCTGTAAAAATAATATAACCTGTACATACTCCTGTTGCTGTCGCATTGTCAGCGGCAGGAGAATGTTGCATATTGAGAAGATATATTTTCTCATGGATTATCATTCATTGCAAAATGAAAGGAAGATGGAATTATGAGTTTTGTACCTTATGTTGTTGAACAGACAAGCCGCGGAGAGCGCTCATACGATATTTTTTCGAGACTTCTCAATGATCGTATTATTATGCTTTCTGAAGAAATAAACGACACTACAGCAAGTCTTGTTGTTGCTCAGCTTCTTTATCTTGAGAGTCAGGATCCGGAAAAGGACATCAATCTCTATATAAACAGTCCCGGCGGATCTGTAACAGCCGGAATGGCAATAGTTGACACAATGAACTATATCAAGTGCGATGTATCAACAATATGTATCGGTATGGCCGCATCAATGGGTGCATTTATTCTTTCATGCGGACAGAAGGGCAAGAGATATGCTCTTCCTAACAGTGAAGTAATGATTCATCAGCCGCTTGGCGGTATCGGAGGACATACTCAGGCAACAGATATGAAGATTCACACAGAGAGAATCCTTAAGATGAAGGATAAGCTTAACAGCATGCTTGCTGAAAATACAGGCAAGCCTCTTGAAACAATTCAGAATGATACAGAACGTGATAACTTTATGTCAGCTGAAGAGGCCTGCGAATATGGTCTTATTGATAAGGTAGTTGAAAAAAGATAAGGTTGGTGAACTATGGACAACGGATTCAAAACCTGTAATTTCTGCGGAAAAGGCGAGAATCGTGTACAGAGCATGTTCTCGTCAGGTGATACTAATATCTGTGATGAGTGCGTAATGTACTGTCACAGCATTATAGCCGGTCCTGCAGAAAAGGAAAAAGAAAAGCCAAAGACAAAAACAGCGAAAAAGAACTCTGATTTCTCAATAAAACTAAAGAAACCGGTTGAAATAAAAAAAGTACTTGACCAGTATGTAATTGGTCAGGATTCTGCGAAGATTGCTCTTTCTGTTTCTGTTTATAACCATTATAAGCGTCTTATGAGCAATGATGCAGGAGATGATGTTGAGATTCAGAAGAGTAATGTGCTTCTCCTTGGACCTACAGGTGTGGGAAAAACTCTTCTTGCACAGACTCTTGCAAGAACTCTTGATGTTCCGTTTGCGATAGCTGACGCAACAACTATTACTGAAGCCGGATATGTCGGAGACGATGTTGAAAATGTACTTCTGCGTCTTATTCAGGCCGCAAACTTTGATATAAAGGCTGCAGAACGCGGAATAATCTATATTGATGAGATAGACAAGATTGCAAGAAAGTCTGAAAATACTTCAATTACAAGAGACGTAAGCGGTGAGGGTGTTCAGCAGGCACTTCTTAAGATTATTGAAGGTACCGTTTCAAATGTACCTCCTCAGGGCGGCAGAAAACATCCTAATCAGGAATTTATTCATATAGACACCAAAAATATTCTTTTCATCTGCGGCGGTGCGTTTGACGGACTTGAACAGGCTATTATCAAGAGAACAAAGCACAAGTCAATAGGCTTTGGCTCAGATGTACTTTCTGACAAGGAAGAGATGAATAATATCTTCAAGAAAGTTATTCCTCAGGATCTTGTTAAGTACGGTATTGTACCGGAGCTTGTAGGTCGTCTTCCGCTGATAACAGTTCTTGATGAACTGGATGAAAAGGCTCTTGTAAAGATTCTTACTGAGCCGAAAAATGCTCTGGTAAAGCAGTATGAGAAACTTTTTGACTACGATAACATCGAATTCGAAATAGAAGAAGATGCTCTTGCTGAGATTGCAAAAAAAGCAATTTCACAGAAGACAGGGGCAAGAGGTCTTCGTGCAATTGTTGAGGGAATACTCATGGAAACAATGTATGAAGCACCGTCAAATGATATCAGAAAGGTCATTGTTACTAAAGAATGTGTAACAGAAGGTGCAAAGCCTGTACTTAAATCTGATACGAGCAAACTTAAAAAGGCTATAAAGAAATAAACATTTTCCCTCCCGTTTTATGTTTTTTCGGGAGGGAAAGTTTTTTACTTGAAAAAAGTTCAGAAGTGTATTATAATAATAATACTATATCGTTAAGAGGGTGGATATTATAAAAGCTGAATATAAAGAAAATTACGAAATTTATCCGGTTATTCCGCTAAGAGGCGTAGTTGCATTTCCGAAGATGGTTGTCCACTTCGATGTTTTAAGAGAAAAATCTGTAAATGCTGTAAGAGAAGCACTTGCAAAAGACAGAAAAGTATTTATCGTTACACAGAGGGATGTTTTTGCTGAAGATATAAAAAAAGAAGATTTATACAGCACAGGTGTACTCGCTGAGATAAGGCAGGTTCTCAGAACTCCTGATGATATGCTGAGAGTTCTTGTTGAAGGTGTATACAAGGCAAAACTTGTGGAACTCGATGATTCGGAAGATACAGAAAATCCTTATTGTGAGGCAGCAATAAAAGAAATAAACAATAACAAACGCTGCAAAGCAAGCGGAGCAGAGATAGAGGCAATGACACGTTCTGTCAGGGATGCTTTTGAAAATTATTCTGATTTGCTTCCGCGTATGCCGCGTGAACTTGCGGCATCAATACTCTGTCAGGACGATCCTGAGAAACTTTTTGAGAATATTGTATTTAATGCAGATTTTCAGTATACTGACAAGCAGGGACTTCTTGAACAGAATGATACAATGTCAAGACTTACTTCACTTCTTGCTGTTCTTGTAAAGGAAACGGAAGTGCTGGAGATAGAGAGTGATATTCATTCACAGGTCAAGGAAAGTCTGAACAAAAACCAGCGTGATGTTATTCTCAGGGAACAGATGAGGGTAATTTCATCTCAGCTGGACGAGTCGGAAGATAATGAGGATTACAGAGAAAAGATTCTTGAACTGAAGCTTGAGGAGAAAACAACTGAAAAGCTTTGCCGCGAAGCGGACAGGCTTAAAGGAATCCCGGCTTCATCGCAGGAGGCTTTTGTGATCAAGAGTTATCTGGATACTGTACTTTCACTCCCGTGGAATAAGGAAAGCAAATGTAAGGTAAATATTAAAAAGGCTGAATCTATACTGGATAAAGATCACTTCGGTCTGAAAAAAGTCAAGGACAGGATACTTGAAAGTATTGCTGTTCATGCGATAAACCCTGATGTTACAGGGCAGATTATATGTCTTGTCGGACCTCCGGGTGTAGGTAAAACATCTATAGGAAAGTCAATTGCCCGTGCACTTGGCAGAGAATATGTCCGTGTATCACTCGGCGGTGTAAGGGACGAATCTGATATCAGAGGACACAGAAAGACATATGTTGGCGCTATGCCGGGACGTATTATAAATGCCATGATACAGGCCGGAACAAAGAATCCTCTCATTCTTTTTGATGAGATTGACAAGATGAGCAATGACTTCAGAGGAGATCCTTCCGCTGCAATGCTTGAGGTTCTTGACAGTGAGCAGAACAAAGAGTTCAGGGATCACTATACTGAAGTTCCGTTTGACCTGAGCAAGGTTATGTTTATAACCACGGCAAATACTACTTCAACAATACCAGCTCCTCTTCTTGACCGTATGGAAGTTATTGAGATAACAAGCTATACGAGAGAAGAAAAGTTCCATATTGCAAAGGAGCATCTTATTCCGAAGCAGCTTAAAAAACACGGGCTTAAGGCTGCTCAGATGAAGATAACTGACAAAGGTATATATAAGCTTGTGGATTCCTATACCAGGGAGGCCGGGGTCCGTAATCTCGAAAGGAACATCGGTTCACTCTGCCGCAAGACAGCCAAAGAAATAGTATACGGAAATTCAGAAAAAATAAATTTTAATGAGAAGAATATCAGCAAATATCTCGGTCCTGAGAAATATCTCCCTGATGCAAGATCCGAGTTTGATGAGACCGGTCTTGTAAACGGTCTTGCATGGACTGCAGCTGGCGGAGTACTTATGCCGCTTGAAGTTGCTGTGCTTGACGGAAAGGGCAGTACAGAGGTCACCGGTTCACTCGGTGATGTGATGAAGGAAAGTGCAAAGCTTGCAGTAAGCTATTCAAGAAGTGTTGCAGACCGTTATTCCATTGACAGAGAGTTTTATAAGAACAAGGATATCCATATCCATGCACCGGAGGGAGCGGTTCCGAAGGACGGACCTTCAGCCGGTGTTACGATGGTTACAGCTATCATTTCAGCTTTGTCAGGAATAAAGGTAAGAAGTGATGTTGCTATGACAGGTGAAATCACTCTTCACGGCCGGGTGCTTCCTATCGGCGGACTTCGTGAAAAAACAATGGCAGCGTACAAGGAAGGAATAAAGAAAGTTATTATTCCTGAAAAGAACAGGGCCGATCTTGAAGAAGTTGATGATGTTGTGAAGGAAAATATTGAGTTTGTTTTTGCAAAGACACTTGATGATGTACTTGACAACGCTCTTGTAAAAGAATAAACAAAAAAGTTATGCCCTGCAGAATATACAGTAATCTGCAGGGCAGTGTGATGAAAGGAGAAAAAAATGAACTATAACAAGGCTGAATTTCATGCGTGCTATGGACTCTTTTCCCAGATTCCGGAATCTGACAGAACAGAAATTGTTTTTGCCGGACGCTCAAATGTCGGCAAGTCAACTCTGATAAACAAGATTTTCAACAGAAAATCACTTGCCAGAGTAAGTTCTGTACCGGGTAAGACAGCGACAATAAACTTCTATAAGCTTGAAGATGTATTCTTTGTTGATCTTCCGGGATACGGCTATGCAAAAGTTGCAAAGTCTGAAAAGAGACGATGGGCTGATTTAATTGAAGGATACCTTAATGCTGACAGGGATATTGAACTGGTATTTCTTCTTATTGATATGCGTCACGCTCCTTCTGAGGACGATATTCACATGATAAACTTCCTTATCGATGCCGAACTTCCGTTTGTAATTATTCTTACCAAGGCAGATAAGCTTAACAAGACAAACAGAGCAAAGATGATGGCGGAATTCGCTGAAACGATACCTTATTTTGATGATATTCATGTTATTCCGTTTTCTTCACAGACCTTTGAGGGAGTTGAAGAGGTAAGGAGAATAATCGAAGAAACTGCTGAGGAAGCACGATCATATTCAGCTGATGAAGAGATAGACTGACATATATATTATTATGCTGAAAGGGCGGCGATAAAATGAACAGTAAAATAAATTTCCGGAAAATGCAGGACAGTGACAGGGCAGAAGTTCTTGCTATGATGAGAGTGTTTTATGATTCACCTGCAGTACTTTCAACCCCTTCTGACAGAATTCTTGAAAAAGACTTTGATGACTGTACAGGTGAATGTCCTTTTGTAACAGGATTCATTATGGAAAAGGATAATCATACTGCGGGCTATATCATGACA
Organism: Oscillospiraceae bacterium; assembly: GCA_030533325.1. GTDB lineage: Bacteria > Bacillota > Clostridia > Oscillospirales > Ruminococcaceae > HUN007. The sequence goes on along the minus strand of JAUNJJ010000024.1, from coordinate 12,593 downwards.
GCAATGTGCTATTCTACAGAATACGGCGGGCTTTGCGTATGGATTGAAGATCTGTATATAAAACCTGAGTTCAGACACCTTGGTGCAGGAACTATGGCCCTTGAGTTTATCGAGAAGGAGTATCCTGAGGCGGTGCGATTTAAGCTTGAGGTTGAGACAGAAAATGAAAAGGCTGTGGGATGCTATAAAAAGAACGGATACGGCATTTCACCGTATTTTGAGATGACTAAGGAAAGAATATAGTAAAACGCCTTCGTATATTACTTCAGAAGATATGCGAAGGCGTTTGTTTATTTTTTACAGTCGATATATTTTTTTCTGTTTCTGAACTTTGACAGGATATGTGAAACTGTTTCAATAAGACCGCAGTATTTGTCAACGAGAATGATAACAACAGTCTCTTTGTAACTTGGCGGAGTGATAGTAAGCGGAAACATATGCTTGAGAATAATATCCTTTTCACATTCGCTCAGCTCGAAGTGCCTGCAGGCATTGTCAAGAGCGGCACGCGGATGGGTCATACCATGAAAATGATCACCGGTTTCTTTAGTGTGTGTATGCCAGTCATAGAGAAAGAAATCGTGAAGCAGACCGGCACGTGCACCGGCGCGCGCATCAAGGTTGAAAAATCTGCATAGTTTGTAGTTATAGTACGATACATTTATACAGTGCTGAAAAGTAGAAGTACAGCCATGCTGTGTATATTCCTTCATCTTCTGGACAAGCTCATGTTCAAGAAGATCCTTTACAGTGTCGTAGTATCCTTCGCTTGTGTCATTGCTCAGGAGATTTATTTTTGATCCGATTGCATGCATCAGTTTAATCCGTCCTTAAAAAATATAAATGAAATTTTTCAGTGTATAGTATGATATATTTTTAATATATTTTTATTATAACAGAATGCCGGATTTATATCAATACATAAATGAAATTAGGAAAAAATTTTTATGAATTTTTTTTTCGGACTGGAATTATATTTTTGTCGCTATTGACAAATCTTTAAATCTGCGATAAAATATAATATGTGTATTTTATTATTACCTGGTACTGATTTTGTATTTGTAATAGATTAATTCATAAAAATTTTTTAAAGGTGGACAGTATACATGAGTTTGATTGATAAAATATTTGGTTCATACAGTAAGAAAGAGCTCGCACGTATCGAACCTATCAAGCAGGCTGTTCTTGATCTTGATGAAGAGTATTCAAAGCTTTCAGAGCAGGAACTCAAAGGCAAGACACAGATATTCAAGGACAGACTTGCTGCCGGTGAGGATCTTGATACAATTCTTCCTGAAGCACTTGCTACATGCCGTGAAGCAGCATACAGAGTTCTTGGAAAGAAACCGTTCCCGGTTCAGATTATCGGTGCGATAGTTCTTCATCAGGGACGTATCGCAGAAATGAAAACAGGTGAAGGTAAAACTCTCGTTGCCTGTCTTGCAGCATACCTGAATGCACTCTCTGGCAAGGGTGTACACGTAGTTACAGTTAATGACTACCTCGCAAAATTCCAGTCTGAAGAAATGGGTAAGGTTTACAGATACCTTGGACTTTCAATAGGCGTAATTCTTCACGGACTTAACAATTCCCAGAGACGAGCAGCATATAACTGTGATATTACATATGCTACAAATAACGAACTTGGATTTGACTATCTCCGTGACAACATGGTTATATACAAAAAGGACATGGTTCAGAGAGAACCTAACTTTGCAATTGTCGACGAAGTTGATTCCATTCTCATCGACGAAGCAAGAACACCGCTTATCATTTCCGGACGCGGGGATAAGTCAACTGAACTTTATGGTCTGGTTGACAAGTTTGCCAAGACACTTAAGCCTGTCACAGTTGTTGAGATGGATGACAAGGAAGATCAGGATGAGCTTAACAAGGATTATGACTATATCATAGACGAGAAGTCCAAGTCTGCTACTATTACAAGAACAGGTGTCAAGAAAGCAGAGAAGCACTTCAACGTTGAAAATCTCATGGATTCCGACAATATGACGCTTCTCCATCATATCAATCAGGCTCTTAAGGCTAATGGTGTTATGAAGAGAGATATCGACTATGTGGTTAAGGACGGAGAAGTAATTATCGTTGACGAATTTACAGGACGTCTTATGATGGGTCGTCGTTATAATGACGGACTTCATCAGGCTATTGAGGCCAAGGAAGGCGTTAAGGTTGCACATGAATCAAAAACTCTTGCAACAATCACTTTCCAGAATTACTTCAGACTTTACAGCAAGCTTTCAGGTATGACCGGTACTGCTATGACTGAAGAAGATGAATTCAAGGAAATATACAAACTCGATGTTATTCAGGTTCCTACAAACAGACCGGTTCAGAGAATTGACCATTCGGATCAGGTGTACAGAACTGAAAAGGGCAAGTTTGAAGCAGTTATTGACCAGATAGTTGAGTGTAACAAGAAGGGTCAGCCTGTTCTTGTTGGTACAGTTTCAATTGAAAAGTCAGAAGTTCTTTCTTCTCTTCTGAAGAAGAAGGGAATAAAGCACAGTGTACTTAATGCCAAGCAGCATGAGAAGGAAGCTGAGATAGTTGCACAGGCAGGTAAGCTTGGGGCAGTAACTATTGCGACAAACATGGCCGGACGAGGAACAGATATTATTCTCGGCGGTAATGCTGAATTCCAGGCTAAAGCTGAGATGAGAAAGAAAGGCTATGAAGAAAACATTATAAACGAAGCAGTAGGCTATGCGGAAACTGATGATGAGGAAATCCTTGCTGCAAGAAAGGTTTACAGAGAGCTTTATGATAAGTTTGATGCTGAAGTTAAGGAAAAGGCAGTTGAAGTAAGGGCAGCAGGCGGCCTTTTCATCATCGGTACTGAGCGTCATGAATCAAGACGTATCGATAACCAGCTCAGAGGACGTTCAGGACGTCAGGGTGACCAGGGTGAAAGCCGTTTCTTCCTCTCACTTGAAGATGACCTTATGCGTATTTTTGCGGCTGACAGAATAGAAAACCTTATGAAAACTCTCAATGTTGAAGAAACAATGCCTATTGAAAGCAAGTTCCTTACAAAGATGATTGAGTCTTCACAGAAGAAGGTTGAGGGACGAAACTTCAGCATAAGAAAGAACGTTCTTAATTATGACGACGTTATGAACAAGCAGCGTGAGATAATCTACGATCAGCGTGCCAAGGTGCTTAACGGTGATGACCTCCATGAAAGCATCGTAAATATGATAAAGGTTCTTGTAAGCGATACAGTTGACAGATATCTTCTTGAAGACGGAGAAGACAAGGAAAACTGGAACCTTATTGCACTTAAGGAATACTTCCTTGGCTGGATAACAAATGAAGATGACTTTACAGACCTTGAAAATGATTCAGATAAGTTCGAGGCGATTACTAAAAAAGAAGTTACAGACATGCTCACAGAACGTGCTCTTAAGATTTATTCAGACAAGGAAAAACAGTACGGAGAGCAGGTTATCAGAGAACTCGAAAGAGTTATTCTTCTCAGAGTTGTTGACTCAAAGTGGACAGCTCATATTGATGACATGGATGAACTTAAGAAGGGTATTTCACTCAGAGCATATGGTCAGAAGAATCCTGTTGTAGAATACAGATATGAAGGCTTTGAAATGTTTGATGCCATGGTTGAGAGCATTCGTGAAGATACAGTTCGTATGCTTCTCACAGTTAAGCTCAGCAACAATCAGGCTCCGGAACGTGTGCAGGTAAACAAGCCTGATGCACCTAATGCAGGCAGCGGAGACGGAAGTTTTTCATCACAGGCTGTTTCAAACAAGACAGGTGACAATGAGCTCTGCCCGTGCGGAAGCGGCAAGAAGTACAAGAAGTGCTGCGGACTTAACTCAGATAACTGATAAAATAATATATGAATAACACAAAAGCGGACATTTAGCATGTCCGCTTTTGTGCATTTCTTACAAATAATCTGAACTGGATTTATTTAATGAAATGAAATTTATTTTAATGTATTGTATTAAAAAAACAAAAGTGATATAATGATTAACATAATTATTGTACAAATCAACATAAAGGGGAAATGTGATTATGACTAAAAATGCTGAAACAATTAAGAATATTGCTCTTGCCGGACATAACGGTTCAGGTAAGACATCACTGGCAGAGGCGCTTCTTTTCAGGGCTGGGGTAACAGATCGTCTTGGAAAGATATCAGAAGGGAACACTGTTTGTGACTTTGATCCTGAAGAAATCAAAAGAAAAGTATCAGTAAATACAGCAGTAGCTAACTTTATTACTGATGATATAAAGGTAAATATCATTGATACACCGGGACTTTTCGATTTTGAAGGCGGTATGCGTGAAGGTATTACTGCAGCAGGTACAGTTATGATTACTGTATCAGGCAAATCAGGCGTTAAGGTCGGCACAAAAAAAGCATACAGCTTTGCAGAAAAACTTGGAAAGTCAAAGGTTTTTGTTATTACAAAGCTTGATGATCCGAATGCAAATTTCTATAACACACTTACAGAACTCAAGACTGTTTTCGGTCCTACTGTATGCCCTGTTGTAGTGCCTGTTATCCAGAACGGTGAGATTTCAAGCTATATCAATCTTATCGAGATGAAGGCATATAAGTATGACGAAAACGGCAACGCCGTTGAAACAGCAATGCCTGAGGGTGACATTACAGATAAGATGGACTACAGACTTGACGGCCTTATTCAGGCTATCAGTGAGGCTGTGGCTGAAACAGATGAAGAACTTATGGAGAAGTTCTTCGAAGGAATAGCATTTACACAAAAGGAACTTATAGACGGTATTCACAGAGGTGTGAACTCAGGCACTATTACTCCTGTAATAGGTGTGTCTGCAGCTTCTCTTGCAGGTATTGATATGCTCCTTAAGGAGATTTCTCTTCTCCTTCCTTCACCGCTTGAAGTTTCAAAACCGGTTGCTGAAGACAGCAAGGGAGAGCCTGTTGAGATTATGTGCTCAGCATCTGATCCGTTATCTGCTTTTGTATTCAGAACAACTGTTGACCCGTTTGTCGGAAAGATGTCCTATATCAAGGTATTTTCCGGTGTACTTAAGAGCGGCGAACAGGTATTCGATTCAGTAAGCGGAACAAACGTTAAGATAGGAAAGCTTTACAATATGTGCGGCAAAAAGCAGGAAGAGGTTGATTCTGCAAATGCCGGAGATATAGTTGTTGCAGTTAAGACAGACATCAGTACTTCGGATACACTCTGTGATGAATCAAGAGTTGTTAAGTTTGATCCTGTTATCTATCCGTTACCATGCTTCTCAATGGCTGTAAAGGCTAAGGCACAGGGTGATGAAAGCAAGATTTCAAACGGTATCAGCAGACTCCTTGAAGAAGATCCTACACTCAGATACGAGCAGGATCCTTCAACAACAGAACAGATTCTCAGCGGTCTCGGTGACCAGCACCTCGAGATTGCTGCTTCAAGATTAAAGGATAAGTTCGGTGCAGACATTAAGCTTACTGTTCCGAAGATTGCATATAAGGAAACAATCAGAAAGAAAGTAAAGGTTGAAGGCAAGCACAAGAAACAGAGCGGCGGACATGGTCAGTACGGTCATGTATGGATTGAGTTCGAGCCTACAGTTGGTGACAGCCTTGTATTTGAAGAGAAGGTATTCGGAGGTGCAGTTCCGAAGAATTACTTCCCTGCAGTAGAAAAGGGTATTCAGGAAAGCATGAAGAAGGGTGTCCTTGCCGGATGTCCTGTAGTCGGACTTAAGGCAATCCTTGTGGATGGTTCCTATCATCCTGTTGACTCTTCAGAAATGGCATTCAAGACAGCTGCTTCAATAGCATTCAAGGAAGGCTTAAAGCAGGCTGACCCTGTTCTTCTTGAACCAATAGGCAGTCTTTCAGTTATCGTTTCCGATGACAAGACAGGTGATGTTATGGGCGAACTTAACAAGCGCCGCGGACGTATGCTCGGTATGAATCCTGCAAGTGATGGAATGACAGAAATTCTTGCAGATGTTCCTGTAAGAGAAATGCATGACTTCGCTACTTATCTCAGACAGGTAACAAGAGGTCTTGGCGAATTCACATTCGAATTCGTAAGATATGAACAGCTCCCTGCAAATCTCCTTACAGAAGTAATCGCAGGTATGGCTGGCGATGAAGATTAATAACAAATCACATAATAAATCAACATAACAAAACCAACAAAAAGAAAACCGGAAACTGTTTCTGATGCAGTTTCCGGTTTCTTTATCTGGTACTTACTGTAAATTAATCTGTGTAATCTGAAAGTGAAATACCGTTTTCACCGAGCGGAATCTGGTGGTCAAGACCGATAAATTTGCCGTCGCTGTCCTGCCAGAGAACTTCCTTTACAAATTCATATTTGTCGGTATCCCATGTTGTGAAGTCATCAAGAACAAGTCCGCCGGTGTCTCCTGAATTGGCATTGAAGCACCAGAATGTATGATGAAGCTTGTTTTCCTTAATGAGCTGTCTGCAGTATGTCATCCATGTAAGGTTTGGTTCTTTCATAAAGCCGCCCCATTCTCCGATGAGAAGAGGAGCTTTTTTCTGGTCATATATATAGAACCAGTTGTCGTACCAGCAGTCTTCCATAAGTGAGTCAAATGTATATCCGCCTTCAAACCACGGCTGCTCATAAACTGTAGGACCGTAGTCATGCGGTGAGTAAACAAGTTTATTATTGTATTTGCCGAGGTCAACCGGATTGTCAGCTACGCCTCTGAGGTTGCCGCCCCACCAGTTGAAGTAGTAATCTGCCTTGTCCTGTGACTTGAAGTCTCCGTTTTTCTTTGTATCAATCGGGTAACATTCAATACCCTCAACCATAACAAGAAGGTTAGGATTTTTTTCAAGAACTGCAAGACCTGCTTTTTCGGCAATGTATTTCCAGTTGTCTTCATCCTTTGAATCGTCCCACTTTGCACGAGGGGATTCATTCGGTTTTCCGTGAGGTTCATTTTCAAGATCTATTGCAATAATGGTGTCATCATTTTTGTATGTTGAAGCAACCCATTCGAGTGCTCTGATATAATCCTTTTCAGATATTTTCTCATCATACCACATCGGGTAGTTGTGGCCTGAGGCATTTGTTGTGGCACAGTGGAAGTCAATCATTATTTTAATTCCGTTTGCACGGCACTGACCTATAACGTAGTTAAATATCTCAAGGCTGTTCATGCCGACGAGGTATGAGTTTGTGGCCTGGTTGAAGTTTGCCTCAGGATATTCTCCGTCTTCCCACTGATTAACGAGTTCAGTTGAGATAGGGATACGGATAAGGTTGAATCCGTGGTCGGCTATAGCGTTTATTGATGTGTTGAGATCGGCATTCCACAGTCCGTCAAATATATTTGTACCTGTGTTGTAGCCAAACCAGTTACATCCGGTAAGCCATACTTCATTTCCCTCTGAATCCACTATTTTATTTTTTTCAACAGAGAGCCAGTCATCTGTTGAAGGCTCCGGAACTTCGCGGGCATTCGGAGAAGATTTTATATCGCTTCCGCCGGAATTACTGTTATTGCTGTTATTATTATTATTATTATTATTACTGTTTTCTGAATCATTTGAAACAGATGTGTTTTCAGCTGTGAAGACAGCCTCTGATGCGTTGATTTCTTCCTGGGAAGCAATCTGAATACCAAAGTTTATGCTTCCGTTCGGCTGAATGTTTCCTGTGTTGTTATCAGGCTTTATTATGAGAGTTGTGCCGTCGATATCATATGTAAGTCCCCAGGAATTTTTTATCTCAATATCCTTGCTTACAGGCAGAGTAACTTCCCAGTCTGAAATGATATCACTCTGATTGTTTGTAACCGTTCCGTCAAGCTGATAAATTGTTGTATTTCCCTCCGGCCAGCTGTTGCCGTTTTTGAGACTGAAAGCAATTTTTTTGCCATCGGCTTTCTGACCGTTTGTTTTTGTGGTTTCTTCAATGTTATCGTTTTCTTCCGGCTCTTCTGACAGAGCTTCAGTTTCTTCTCCGCTGTCATCCTGTTCATTGTCAGCAGTGGCAGAGCTACTACTGTTTGTTACAGATGTGTTTTCACTTCCGCATCCTGTAAGTGAAAAAGCAGCACCAGTCATACAGAGCGAAAGAAGAGCAGCAAGAATCTTTTTTTTTCTGATCAATTACACTCATCCCTTTTATTTATAATTGTATTATCTGCATTTGTAATATATCTACAGAATAATTCTATAACATAAAAAAGTTCTTGTCAAATTAATTTGGCTTTCTTTGAAAAAATTCATTCAAATAGATATTATTTAATAATTTAACCACTCCGTTTTTGTCATAAAAAATATATAATGTAATATTGCTGAAATGACGTATATACACAACCTGAGCATGTTCCGGATACAGATACAGCACAAATCATTATTTTGTCCGTCAGTAAAAAATTTGTATTGATAATATCAGTAAAATATCATTTTATTTGCTGTATTTATGCTTAAATTCAATATTATTATTGAAAAAATCATTTTTTGTGGTATAATAAGAATATACAATTTTATAAACAAAACTTTTGTGTGCATAAAACTGCACCTATATTTTGGAGAGAAGATTAACTATGAATAATAATTATGATGTAATTATTGCAGGCAGCGGAGCAGCAGGACTTTATGCAGCTATCAATCTGCCGGAAAACCTTAAGGTCCTTGTCATTTCCAAGAGAGAGCTTACACTATGTAATTCAGCTCTGGCTCAGGGTGGTATAGCTGGTGTATATGATTCTCCGAACGACAATATTCAATTGCATCAGAACGACACATTAATTGCAGGCGGGTTTAAAAATAACAGCGAGACACTTCATATTCTCGTCAGTGAAGCGGCGTATGATATTGAAAATATTATAAAGCTTGGAGTGGAATTTGACCGTAACCCTGACGGAACACTTCACCGTACTCTTGAGGGAGGACACTGCAGACACCGTATATTCCACCACAAAGATGCCACGGGTGCCGAGATTGTAGATAAACTCATTCTGAAGGTACAGTCTCTTCCTAATGTTACTGTTTCTGAAAATACTCTTATGTGTGAGGCAGTGAAGACTGAAACAGGATTTTCTGTACATCTTCTGAAAGACGGCAGCTACAGTTCCGCAAACTGTCATTTTCTTATAATGGCTACAGGCGGAATCGGCAGAGTTTACGAATATACAACGAACTCTGCTATTGCTACAGGTGACGGCATTTCTATGGCTTATGATATGGGAGCTGATATAAAGAACCTGAGCTTTGTTCAGTTTCATCCGACTGCATTCAACAACAGACATACAAGAGAGTGCTTTCTTATTTCAGAAGCAGTACGAGGTGAAGGCGCATATCTCCTGAACTGTAATGGAGAGAGATTCATGCATAACTACGATGACAGACTTGAACTTGCACCTCGTGATGTTGTGTCGCATTCGATAATTCACGAAAGCAGAAAACTTAATTCAACAGAATTTTATCTTGATATCACACACAAGGATTCTGAGTTCCTTAAGAACAGATTCCCTATGATATACAAGAATCTTCTCAGTCAGGGATTTGACCTGACCAAAGACAGAGTGCCGATATTTCCTTGTCAGCACTATCTTATGGGCGGCATTAATGTTGACAGAAATGCTCAGACAAGAATTCGCGGTATGTATGCTGTGGGTGAATGCTCTCATACAGGTGTACACGGAAACAACAGACTTGCAAGTAACTCACTTCTTGAAGCACTTGTATTTTCAAGACAGGCGGCTAATCATATCGCTGAAGCTGCCGGTTCTGCTCCTGATACATTTGCAGAGCACGTATTTGACGCTCATGAAAACAACCCGAAGATTCCGAAGGGAATCAGAACCGAGGTTCGCAGAATAATGCAGGAAAGTGCATTTGTTATTCCTGACAAGGAAGCAGCGGTAAGAGGATTTGAAATAGTAAAGGAACTCCGCAATCTTCTTCACTCTGAAAACTTCTGCATGGATACTGACTATGTAGAGGCAAATTCACTTGTTACTGTAGCGTACCTTATACTCAGAGAAGTTATTTAAACAGAAGGGAAAAGACAAAATATGAAGCTTTCACAGTTATACATAGATGATATTATTAAAACAGCCCTCGCTGAAGACATCAGCTATATGGATGTTACAACCGACAATCTTCTTGATGACACTCACAGAAGCGAGGCATATTATGTTGCCAAGGACGATGGTGTGCTCTGTGGTATTGATATTGCAAAGAGGGTATTTGAAATTGTCGGCGGAGATGTGGAGTTCACTGTAAAGATAAACGATGGTGAACAGGTAAAAAAAGGCGATATCATTGCAGTTATGTCAGGTTCAACAAGAACTCTTCTTAAAGGCGAAAGAACGGCATTGAATATTCTCCAGCATATGTCAGGCATTGCAACAGCTACGTTTAAGTGTACAGAGCTTGTAAAGGGTACAAACGCGATGGTAACCGATACAAGAAAGACTCTTCCGGGACTCAGACCGCTTCAGAAGTACGCTGTTACAGTAGGCGGAGGCAAAAATCACAGATATAATCTTTCTGACGGAGCAATGCTTAAGGATAACCATCTTGATGCATATGGCGGGATAACACCGGCTGTTACTGCACTCAGAAAAAAGATTGGTCATATGGTAAAGATTGAGGTTGAAGTAAGAAATCTTGAAGAACTTGCTGAAGCGCTTGAGTGCAAAGCAGAGGTAATTATGCTTGATAATATGAGCTGTGAAGAAATGAAGAAAGCTGTTGAGATTACAAATGGCAGAGCTCTTCTTGAAGCATCAGGAAATATTACATCTGAAAATATCAGAGATGTTGCAGAGACCGGTGTAAATATTATTTCTCTTGGTGCTCTTACTCATTCTGTAAAATGTTTTGATATCTCTATGAAGATAAAGGCGAAAAAATAAATCTTCTTAAAAATAATAAAACAGGAAGTGATAAATAATGGATAGTTTATTTGACAGTTTTAAAAGCAATTATACCAAGGATTCCTACAGAATAATGTGTACAGTAAGTGCTGCTGTCAAGGAGACATTCTTCTATGTTCAGGAGATTGGGTATCTTGACGTTATTAAGCCTTACAATACTATTCGTGATAACCTTGATTCTTTCCTTTTCGTTATTGTACTTGACGGAAAAGGTGAGCTTGTTTACAACAACAGAACCTATACGCTCACTAAGGGATGCTGTTTCCTGATTGACTGCCTTAAACCGCATTCCTACAAGAGCAGCCTCAGTGAGCCGTGGAAGCTTCTCTGGCTTCACTTCAACGGACCTACAGCGAGAGGTTACTACGAATATTTTGCCAATGCTTATATCAACGTTATTCATCCGGATATAAGTGATCCTTTTGAGGATATAATGCGTCAGCTCATAGAGATTAATACAAGACATGATGCTTCAACTGAAGTAAGATCCTCAAGACTTATAGTAGAACTTCTTACACTTATGATGACATTCAAGAAAAATGATACTGTCTATACTTCCCAGATAGTCAGAAAACTTGCCGAGATAAGAAGATACATTAACAGAAACTATACAACGGATATCTATCTTGAGACAATATGTGAGAAGTTCAGCATAAGTAAATTTCATCTTACTAAAGAATTTAAAAAGGCATACGGAATTACGATTGCAAAGTATATAATGCAGAAGCGTATAGGCAATGCCAAGTGGCTTCTTAAGTATTCGGACAAAACCCTTGAAGAGATATCAGAAGCATGCGGATTCTATGATACATGTTATTTCAATAAGCAGTTTAAGGCTATTGAGGCTACAACTCCTTATAAGTACAGAAAAGCATGGCTTGAAAAAGATATGGAAATAAAAACTGAAGAGGACGAATAAATCCAATAATAAAAAACGGAATTCAGAATATGTTCTGAATTCCGTTTTTTATTATATATCAGTAATATGTTTCATTCCCGTGTCCGTTATAGTGTTTCTTTATGCTTTCACTTGAACCGTATATAAAACAGATAACAATGTTGATTATAAGAACTGCAAGATATAACACAATAGCCGATGTTCTGGATTCCTTGGCAAACATTACGAAAATACCGGGTATCACATGAAGAACAGTGCCTATTGTAAATATATTGGCTGCCAGTTTTCTTGTTGTGTTTGACTTTACAAGCATTGCAGCTGCACCACCGATAAACACAATACCAAGAATCATATAAACCATATTGAAAGTATCTATTATACCGGGGGTTTCTTCCTTAAGTGCTCCAAATGAATAGAGAAGTGTAAGAAGTCCGGATATCATACCTGCTATCATGATAAAGATAACCTGAATTCCGCCTTTTTTAGCGAGATCTGCTTCTTTTTCACGCATGAATTCTCTGTATGTTTCACGGCTCTTTTCTTCATCGAAGCTTTCCGGAACGGAGTTAAGCGAACTTTTTATAGCTCTGTCAACAGCAGTTTTCTTTGCTGCTTCAAGATCCGGGTCAGTAAACTTCGGAACATATCTCTGCTGAACAGCCGGTTCATCATCAAGGACAGGTTTCTGAACATCGTCAAGATTTCTTCTCTGCTGTGCCTGAGGCTGAGCCATCTGAGGGTTCTGACCGTACTGCTGGAACTGAGGCTGAGCCGCCTGAGGGTTCTG
>JAUNJJ010000336.1:532-1682 GCA_030533325.1 Oscillospiraceae bacterium | reverse complement strand
CTTTATAAAACGTCTCCCTAAATACATGCAAGAGGCTTTGGAACGGAAAGAATCAGCCGCATAATGCTATTTTGTGGGCTAAAGTATTGATTTTTCAAGGTGCGAATCCCATTTTTAATATGGGAAGTTTGAGTAAATTATATACAACACACGACCACTAACTTGCAACAGTTCCTCGCCTTTAATCAGAATGCTCTCTTTATTCCTTTACATTTCAGTAATTCTTATTTTTCATTCATCTTTCTTTTCCCACGTCAAAGACAATCCTTACACTTCCTGTTTTTTTCCAGTTTTCTCAGCCAAAAATATTCGATGTAGTCCAGACCGCATATATAAAAATGAGCAAGCAGTACAAAACCTATGAATAGCCCTATATCATATGAATTCACCATGCCTTGCAAAGTACCTCCGACTGTTCCAACCAAATCTCTCAAAAATCTGTCTGCAAATGAAGTTATCCCTGAAAAGAAAACGCCTTTATACAATATGTACACAGTAAAATAATATGCAGCAGAAAGCATATATCCATCAATCAGTTTCGTATAAAGCATACCCCCATCCCCAGAATCTGAATATACTCCAAAGAATCCTAATCTATTTAAACATAGAAACCCAAAGGGGATACCTGTACAAAATGCTGTCTTTACCATATAAGTTCGCAAACATAAAAAACCATTTTCCTGAATATCACTCCACACATATTTCCAGTCCCCCAGCAGTAAAAATGTTATTATCATTCCTACTGACAACAGAAGCATACCCATTTCTTTGTTCTGAGATATCACCCATTCGAGAACCAAACTTTTTTGTTCAAATTCCGTCTTGAATTCCTTAAGCCGTTCGTTTATTATACTCCCAGTAAAATTGCCAAAAGTTTTTTCAACATTCATAATATTATTAAGTCTCCCAAAAGATGTTTCTTTACGTATCCCTGCGGACTTTTTAGCTACATGTAACTGATGATGCCAATAATTAAGCTGACGTTTTTTCCAATATGCATCTATCTTATTATCTGGTTGAACATCTTCAAGTATATCTATTAAAGTTTCCAAACAATCAATTACGTTTTTAATATAAGTTGAACCTGCTTGCGTACACTTAAGATATAGTGTTTCCATTGTATGAATCGCTTTTAGGAAATCATGCTCAT
>JAUNJJ010000336.1:0-522 GCA_030533325.1 Oscillospiraceae bacterium | reverse complement strand
TGAAAATAGTATATCTTTGCCAGCATTATACTTGCTTCTATAAAAATCTTGTATCGAAAACCACTTTGTTTTTCTGTTTGAGATATTATTTTATTTAATATTTCTCGCGCTCTTTCTATATGTCCTATCCCACTAAGCACCTCTGCATATAGCATCTCAGAGATATATTTTTTTATAGAGTCATCTGCATAGAGATTTTTTGTTTGTTCCACGTATTTCTCTGCCAATGGATATGCTTCCTTATATTTATCCTGGGAAATATAAATACGTATTATTAAATATAATATTTCATTTGTATCGTGATGGCATTCCCCACAAAATTTCTTATAGTTTTCGTAGATTTGTATTAATAGCAGCTGCGTCTTATCATCTATTTGCCTGCCTTCGCAAGCATCCGCGAACTTTTTTTGAATTATAAGACTCATCTCATTAAAAATTCCCAAATTATCTATTGCCTTATGACAAAATTATTCTCTAATTTTATAGGCTTCCTCTATAATGGTCTCTTAAATTAAGACACTT
>JAUNJJ010000335.1 GCA_030533325.1 Oscillospiraceae bacterium | reverse complement strand
TACAACCTGTCTTTCAACTTTTCCAGTATAGTCAGTAAATACAATATAGAGCTGGTCGAACTTATCTTTTACTTTGCTAATAACTTCAACTATCTCATCGGGAATTTCTCGTTCATAACTTTCAATATCAATAATTTTTACAACATCCGATGCAACTTCACTGATATAAAATTCAATATCGTCACGATATACAAAAGTATCAATACCCATCCTAACAATTTCTCGTTCTTTTTCAATGCAATTTAAATGGAATAATAGTTTTTCCATGCCTCTGGTTTGACCAGTAATTTTATATTTATTGAGAAGTTCAAGACAATTATCATATATAGATGCTAACTGCTCATCAGTAATATGTTGTTTTCTTTCTTTTATAATATCAAAATATTCTTGTGGGGACATTCTATTTTCATCCATATTTAACACTCCCATTTCTTCTTTTATATATGTAATTTCATATGACTCTAAAACGGCAAAAAGTAAGCCTGTAACCTGCGAAGGGTTTTGTACCTATGTAATTTCAAATGACTCTAAAACTCATCCCGCATCCGTAGCTGAATTTTGTACCTATGTAATTTTATATGACTCTAAAACCTCAAAATGTCATGATATTACATAGTTTTCTGTGAGTATGTTTTATCTCACATTGCGGTATTTCAGTATGTTCATACTTTATTCTCCATTGGAGAGCCAAATCTACCGAACTTTTCAGCTATTATATTTCAATGTTCATCCATCTTTTGTTCTTACAATATTTCCATTGGATAGTTCCCTGTAATATACGAATTTCGACATCCTCAACTTTATCAAGACTTAATATCCACTCACGATACCGCTGCTTTTCTTCCACCGAAATAGAATACATATAAGCCCAACGGTTCAACTCTTTATCAATCTGTTCAACAGACCAGTCATAATCAGATAATTCAGATTGTCTTTTAAATTCTGCATCGTGTTCATGAATTACTTTCATAGCTTCATTATATGAACCATATACATCATAGTATCTTATGCTTGTATAAGTAGGATGGTGTTCATATATTGGATATTCTCGGCAAATTCTCCACCCTAATTTACTATCAATCTCATCCCTAATACGAGCATGGTCATTATCCTGGACTTTTACAAGAATACCATCTTCAATAGCCTTTAAAATATCATTTGGATTTTTTAAATTATAATCTTTTGGGTCATGTGGATATTCACCATATGTAATTTCAAAGAGTTTAGTATCATATGACCAACCCTTTGGCAACTTATGCCACCTTGTAGGTGTTATAAAATCTTTGATAGGGATTCCATTTATCAACCTTGTATCGAGTAATTCATATAGTTGCAAGCATATTGTGTCAACATAATGTTCTTCAACTATTCCATATGAAACTTCCCATTCATGACCATATTTTTTAATAAAATAAACAACACTTCCAATAGGATAGATTTTAGGATTTATATTCAGTTCAGACATTATTTGACCTCACTTTCTCTAATTTCTATAACGCCACAAGGACTATTGCTATCACTATGATATTTTCCACCGGTAAAATACGCCCAACAATCGCTTAAAATAACACCTCTTTGATAGCAATTCAGAGTATTTATATCAATCTTGTTTCCCTCATAGTCTGTTAAAGTATACCTATCGGTATTATTTCCTTCGCCATACAACGTATATATAACTTTAAAGCT
>JAUNJJ010000023.1 GCA_030533325.1 Oscillospiraceae bacterium | reverse complement strand
ACCTGCGGCATCTTGGTCCCAAACCAAGCACTCTACCAAACTGAGTTACGCCTCGTTGCTGTTTTGTTTGCTGTTCGTTTGACAGCTTCTTAATTATACACTAAAGAAATGAGTTTGTCAACACTTTTTCGAAAAATTTTTTAAAAAATTTTCAGACGCAAATTTTCAGATTTTTTTATCTCTTTGATTCAAAGTGAAGTTAACTATAATTGTTGAAAAAATATATTAAATAGTTTATAATATAAATGTATGAGATGACGGAACAGGAGCGATAATTTGAAAATGAAAAAAGATCTCAGAACATATAGGGCAGTGGACGCAAATGTGAAACTTACGGGAAGGGTATATGATGACGGAAAGGTAACGTGGCTTGTGCACAGTGGTTCTGCTGCAGAATTTTTTCTTGATGCTTCAGAGGCAGAGATAGTTCTTGCCGGAGATTCATCGGTAAATTCAGAGGAACAGTACCGTCCGAGATATGTGGTATTTGCCGGTGAAAGGCTTGTTGAGGATTCGCTTATGAGCAGCCGTGAGCAAAGGGTAAAAATTTTTCTGGCAGAAGATGAGAAAAAGGTGCCGGTAAGAATTATACATCTTTCTGAGGCGAATTATGGTGCTGTAGGCATAAAATCCATAAATGTGGTTTCAGAATCGCAGCATCCGCTGATTCCGGTTCCTGCAAAAAAATACAGCATAGAATTTATCGGGGATTCTATAACTTGTGCCTATGGTGTGGAGTCAGAATCAGGTGATGAATCCTTTACTACATCAACAGAAAACTTCATGAAATCCTATGCATATCTGACAGCACAGCTTCTTGATGCTGATTACAGTGCGGTTTCGTACAGCGGACATGGCGTTATTTCGGGATATACTGAAAACGGGGAAAAAGATGCTGACAGCATTGTACCTGATTATTATACCAGCACGGCAAAAATCTCCGAATACGCTAAACCGTGGGATTTTAGTAAAAAGAAACATGATTTTTTAGTAATAAATCTCGGTACAAATGACTATACGTATATAAAACACGACTTTGCCGCCCGGACTGAAGAGTTTTCAGAAAAATATTTTGATTTTCTCTGTCTTGTCAGAGAGAAAAATCCCGCAGCATGTATTATATGTACTGTGGGAATTATGGGCTGTTCGGAAATATATCCTGCTATAGAGAAGGCAAAGGAAAAATTTGCTTCAGAGTCGGATAACAGAATAATGAGCTTTCTTTTCGCAAATCAGAAGGAAAGTGACGGATATGGTGCTGACTGGCATCCTTCTGCTGTTACACAGGAATTAATTTCAGCTTTTCTTGCTGAAAGAATAAGAAGCATTGACGGATTTCTTTCCTGACAGTAAAAAAGTTCCCCTCTGTAATCAGAGGGGATATTTTTATATCTGACCGCCGAGTGCGCGGAATACTGTAAGTCCCAGCATGCCGAGCATGGCGATAATCATAAGCGGAGCTGTCATATACGTAAAGAATGCTGATATACCTGAAATTCCGGTTGTTTCACGGCCGGAAATTCTGAAGCTGTCACTGTGGCAGGTTATTTCTATTATCATAAAGATAAACCAGAGAAGCAGAACTGCCATTATCGTAAGTCCGGCAAGCATTATTGCCAGCATGATAAACGGATGCTCGAAGAAAAGTGAAGAGCTCATGTATGCAATTTCGCTGGTATCTGACAGACCTAGCTTTGAGACTAAAACAAGCATAGTTGCACCGATACAGTTTACTATGAAGTGAACTATCATGGATGGGATTATTGATTTTGTTTTTTCAAAAAGAAAACATGAGAAAACGCCCATGACGGCTGCAAACAGGAACTGCGGATAGTTTGCGTGCCAGATTCCGAATGTGAGACCACCGATAATCATCATGCTCCATTTTCCGTAGTTCTGAACGTTCCTGTAAAGGACTCCGCGGAAAAAGAGCTCTTCAAATATCGGTGCGAACAGAGGAGCAGATATGAGAGTTGTTATCATACCGAGCTTGTTGCTTTCAGGTGCACCGGTCAGTCCGTTAAGATCTGTTCCGGTTATGAATTCGAATATCATTTCAAGAAAACTGGAAATATATGCGGCGGCATATGTTGCACCTATGGTAAGAAATATCCACTTTGCAACCCATCCGGCAGGCATCTGAGGCTTCCTGAAGCAGCTTATTATTTTCTGGTCTTTATATCCTTTTGATATTTTACGGAAGATAATGAAAATGACAGGAAATCCTATCGGATAAAGTATGATGTAGAAAATAAGAGTGGCAAGACTGCTGAGGTTTGACTCATCCATTTCCGGAGCAATTAATTTTACAGCGACGGGGAGAAATAATGATGCCGCATAATATATCAGCCAGAAAATGAACAGAAGAACAGCATTTACATTAGCGTCTCTCCTGAGCTCTTTTTTTATTGATTTGGTATCAATGATATCATGAATTTCGTTTTCCATTATGCATTTTCTCCTTCCTCAAATGCTTTTTTAAGATGGAGTATGCGGAGTTTCATGCATGTTCTGGTGATATGTGCATTCGGTATACAGTCATATCCGTGGGGAGTTCCCTTTGTGTTTCTGAGGGTAACTTTATTTCCGGATTCTTTAAGCCTTTCAGCGTATAATATTCCTTCGTCATGCAGACAGTCAAACTCGGCTGTTTCTATATATGCCGGCGGAAGTCCGCTTAGATCTTTTGCTTCCGAAGGGGAAGCATATTCCATGTGTTCTGATTCTCCCCGGCGAAGGTAGAGTTTCCACATAATCATTGAGAGTCCGCTGTTCCACATTGGAGTGTCATAGTATTTTTTCATGGAATCAGTTTTCATTCTTCTGTCAAGAACCGGGTATATAAGCATCTGAAAACACGGCAAAGGTGCGTGTCGGTCTCTTGCCATAAGAGTGACCGCTGCAGCCAGATTTCCGCCGGCACTGTCTCCTGCAACGGCTATTTTTTTCGGATTGATATCAAGGATAGCGGCGTTCTTTACTGCCCATATATACGTCTTGTAACACTCTTCAGCAGGGGTTGGAAATGCTGTTTCCGGCAGGGTTGAATAGTCCGGAAATATTACCTTGCATCCAGTCTTAAGTGCGTAGGTTCTGACAGTGGAAAAATGATGAGTCGAGGCTTTGAACATAAATCCGCCGCCGTGATAGTATATGAGACACGGTGCATTTTCCGGGAGATTATACGGTTCGTAAATTAAAAGATTTATGCGTGTTCCTCTGTATCCGTTTATTTGTTTTCTGTATACTCTTACTGATTTTGTACTGTGTTCCTGCTTGTTTATTTCTGACAGACAGAAGTTGAATGCCGGCAGAAGTGAAACAGATGCAGGAAAATTCAGAAGAGATATTTTTCTGTAGTCCGGATGAAGAGGGTATTTGTTTAGAAGCATTCTGAGTTCCTCCTTTTGCTTTTATAGATATATTATACAATGATATGAAAAAATAATCAAATATTTTCCGTGATAAACTGTAAAAATATATCTGATAAAAAAACAGGATTCCGGATTTAGCCGGAATCCTGTAAGAATTTTACTTAGTTGCGTAATCAGAATTTTTCTATTACTTTTGAAATGAACTGACGAAGTCTTGCCAGATCGGCGAGATTGAATTTACCGTTTTTGTCGACGTCCGCTGCTTCCTCTGCAGTTTCGCTGTCGAGCGGAATGTTGTCTGCAAGGTGTATAGCCATAACGCTGAGATCTGTTACATCAATCTTTCCGTCTTCGTTTACGTCTCCGAGCAGTACAGTTTTTTCAGGTTCAGCAGAGGCTGAAGGAATTATAGTGTATTCCCAGCTGTAAACTCTGTCTGAAGGCAGACAGTACTTAGAAAGTGTTCCCGGACCGCATGTTGCTGTGCCGGTGCCCATTGATCCGTAATTAATATTGAGTATTGTTTCTTTTCCTGGTGTAAGTTCGTAAACGTGATTTGTTGAGTTGAGGTCATCAGGGGTAAAGTGGAGAGCCTGTGCTTCAAAAGTTCCTGTCGCCTCTATGAGGAGAGATGTGTTGTCTTTTTTGTTTTTTACTGATATCCATCTTACATCAGTAAGGTTTCCTGAATCATCGGTCTTCATATACGGGAAGAACATTTCTGATACTGTACTGTTCCATATACCTTTTCTTCCGCATGTTTTTCTGTCATTAAATGTTTCGACAGGTCCGTTTCCGTACCATGAAACCTCTTCAAAGCCTTCAGGAAGAGTTATTGCATTACCGACTCTGAGAAAGTTTCCCATTCCTGACTTTGCTGCGTCAACACTTACAGATACTTTGACTTCGCCGTTTCCGTTTACTGTGTATGTTGTTTTCTGACTTGTGTTTCCTGCGTCAGGGAAAAGAACTGTAACTGTAATAACCTTCTGATTAAGTTCATTTTCAGAAACTTTTATATCGGCAACTTTTGAATTTCCTTCTGCTTTCTGCCAGTTTCTGTCAAACAATTTGTAATTTCCTGAATTGTTGTCGTTTTCCGTGAATCCTCTCCAGAAGTTTGCATAAGGTCCGTTTTCTATAAGCATTTTTCCGTTATATGAATAGGACTTCATGGTACCGGAGGTTTTATCAATGCGGAATTCAAAATTGCTTCCCTTTACAGTGTAATCATGTCCCTCGTCAGTAACGGTTACGTCTTTTCCGTTTATTTGTTCCCGTGACTTAGGAGCGGCATCATTTACCTTAAACTGTGCATATGAGGTTTCACTTCCGCTCTTTATCATTCCTGAATCATTCTTTGCCGTGACTGAGATATCAATCCAGAATTCGTCAGAAGGAGTTCTGTCTGACGGAAGAGTATAAGGTATGTTTATTTTTCCGTATGAGAGGGGTGCAAGATCCTGAGAAACAGTTCCCTCATCGCACACAGCTCCGTTTCTGAGGAGAGACCATTTTATATCGTACTGACCGAGATCAGTGAAGTTGTTTTCATTGTATACATTTATAGTGCCGTTCTGTACTTCATTTGAATCAGCGAAGAACCAGAAACTCTGGTACTGATATTTTACTTCGGCGAGTTCAGGCTGAGGAGTTCTGTCCGGAGAAACTATTCCGTTTTCACAGAAACTGTTGTCATTTGGTCTGTCACCCCAGTCGCCGCCATATGCGAAGTAGTGACCTGCGCTTTCGTTCTGATAAAGATTTTTGTGTGCATCATCCTGAGCATAGTAATCCCATGCACCTTCCTGGGTTATATCCTCCGTGCTGTAGTCAAGCCAGAGAAGTACAGAAGGATCATCAGGGTTTATTGCAGGAGAAGCCGAACGCTGGGCGTTTATTTCTTCTATTGAAAGAGCTCTGTTATATATGCGGGCGATGGACATCTGACCGTCAAATTTTCTGCCGGTCTCACTGTCGAATCCTATTCCGACGGGTGTGTTCCCCGCTTTGATTCCATCATCTACTGTACCGGCCTTAAGTACCTGTCCGTCAACTATAATCGCAATACTGCCTCTATTGTATGCACCTACTACCTGATGCCATTTTCCTGTCCAGTCTGAAGGAAAATCACATGATACTGATTTCCATCCTCCGTCATATATGAAAAATTCCAGACCGCTGCCCTGGCTTTTGGTTTTCAGTGCAACCTGAGTATCACCTTTTGAAATAATAACGCTGTTCTGGTCTTTGGAAGCAGGTTTTACTATCGCCTCAAATGTGAATTCCTTTCCTGTTCCGGAAAGAGTATTGTTATACTTTGCGGAGCTGTCCATTACCGTATAGCCGTCAGTGGCTTTTCCGCCGTTCAGTGAGCCTTCGCCGGCATCTGATGAAACTGAGCCGGACAGCTTTCCATGTACGCCTGTTGCGTCGGTTATGCCTGTTGACTTTGGAACGGTGTCGAGGCTTACAGCTCTTGACTGGTCAGCCCAGTCCCAGATGAAGCCGCCCATCATGTTCTGTGCGCTTCTTATAACATCCCAGTATTCTTTGAGGCCTCCCACAGAGTTGCCCATGGCATGGGCGTATTCACACATGACATAAGGTATTTTTCCTTCTCCGGCTCTTGCTTTGATACCATCCTGTCCCGGATACATGTTACTGCCCATATCCACACCCATCTGGTCACCCATGCCTTCGCTGTGAACAGGTCTTGTTCCGTCATTTTTTTTGAAGAACCATATCATGTCGCGGAACATTCCGTTTGATGCACCCGGATCTCCTGTATATATCATTTCGTTTCCTATGGACCAGGAAACTATAGCAGGATTGTTCTTCAGGCGTTCAAAGGTGGTCTGTGTTCTGTCCATTGCGAGTTCATAGAAAAGACCTTTTGCATCGTTGTTGCTCATGAGTGCGTGGGACTCAAGATTTGTCTCGGCCATCATGTAAATGCCGTATTTGTTACAGAGCCAGTACAGATATGAATCATTGCTGTAGTGTGAGGTTCTGATGGCGTTGATATTGTTGTTTTTCATAAGACGGATGTCTTCTTCCATGCATGACTGAGGTACTGCTTTGCCGTAGAAAGGATCTGTGTCATGACGGTTTACACCCTTAAGGAGAAGTCTCCTGCCGTTTATGGTTATCGGATCCCAGTGCTTTGTCGTTACCTTGTATGCCCAGTCAACTTCCGTTGAAGTGAAGTTAATTTCTCTGAAACCAAGCTGAGTGGAAACTGTCTCAACTGCATTGCCCTGTCCGTCTGTCAGGGTGAGTATGAGGGCGTAGAGATTAGGGTCTTCGGCTGACCACAGTTTTGGAGAAGTTACCGGAATATCTGCAGAAAATGTTTCGGTTTTTCCTGAGCCAACTGCATTTACAGGAATGCTTGCTGCCGGAGCTGCACTGTTTCCGTTTTCATCGAGTATCTCTGCGGTTATGCTCCAGCCGCTATGGCCTGCGGTTGAGTTGTTCCTTATATCTGCAGAGAGGTTTACCACCGCATTGTTAAATGATGAGTCAAGATCGGTTTTTACTGTATAGTCTGCTATCTTTACAAGAGGTTCGCTGGTGAGGAATACATCACGGAAGATACCTCCGTCATAAATCATATCCTGACCTTCAAACCAGGTGCCGTCGCAGAATTTGTGTACCTTTACTGCGAGAGTGTTTTCTCCGGAAACAAGATAGTCTGTTATGTCGAATTTGTGCGGGCTGAATGAATCCTCGCTGTATCCAACTTCTTTTCCGTTTATATATACGTAGTATGCTGATTCAACACCATCAAACTGTATGCATATTCTGCGGTTATCCTTTTTCATCTGTTCATCGACGGTGAATGTCTTTCTGTAGAGTCCTACAGGGTTATAGTTTACCGGAGATTCCGGTACGTTTACCACCCCGTCGTATTTGCTCTGCCACGGCATGATGACATTGCAGTATATAGGAAAATCAAATCCCTGACAGGTCCAGCTGCCTGGCATCGACACTGTTTTCCACGATGAATCCGTACTGTAATCAGGGTTCATAAATCCCGCTTCCATATACGGTTTTGCTGCGTCCTGATTCTGTACAACTGTAAGATCCCAGGTGCTGTTACCACCTGTCAGCATCTGCATATAAACTGAATTTTCGCGTGCGTTGTAGTCCCAGACAGCTTCTGCGGCTGATGCTGTATCCTGGAAAGGAATAATGGTGAGAGCAGCATCCTCTCTGTTTATACCGAAAACATCTTCTCCCGTGACCATGTTTCCGTTTGCGTCCGTGTAGTCTTTTCCTGTCCACTCATTATGAGTGAATTTTTTTCGGTCAGTTTCTGAACGTATACACGGCTCCGATCCCTCGTATGATGTTGCCGCCCTGGCTGTAAGCTGTTCCCACGGAGCGCTGCAGATAAGCATAACTGCAGAAACCGCAGCTGCAATAAATTTGTTTCTTTTCATTTTAACCATCCCTTCTTTAATGGTACAACTTTACACTTACTTTACGTACAAATATGTACGATTCATTGGCCTATATATTAAATTATAGTTAGATTTTTATGAAAAGTCAATATAATTGTATTATATCTGTGATGAAAAAAATCTGTACGCTTTGTTGAAAAAAGCAAAAAAAGAAGGATGAATAAAAGCTGTATCTCTGACAGAGATACAGCTTCAGTACAAAAATAAAAAAACCGGAAACAAGCGTTTCCGGTTTTCTGGTGACCCGTACGAGAATTGAACTCATGATTCCGCCGTGAAAGGGCAGCGTCTTAACCTCTTGACCAACGGGCCGTTTAATAGCGGCAGTGGGATTCGAACCTACGACCAATCGGGTATGAACCGAGTACTCTAGCCAACTGAGCTATGCCGCCATACTTGATGTCGTTTTGCGTTCCCCACAAGCGACTATTTCATTATACACTGAAGTTCTTTAAATGTCAACACTTTTTTGAAAAAAAGTTTTAAAAAACTTTGATTCGTGCAAATCTCACAAAAATATGCAACCAGTTATGAACTAAGGTGAAGAAAATGCATAAAGCTAGTGAGTGCAGGGCTTTGCAGTTGCCCTGCACATTCGCGGTTATTTTTTTCTTCTGTGATAGCTTACAAAATCAAATCTGATCTGTTCGGTGATAAATTCGAGCATTTCCGTCATTGAATTCATGAGATTGTCAATGGTGTCAGTGTCAATGTCGAGAGGAATGTCTGCAGGGTATCTGGTTTCAATATAGAAACGGTTAAGCGACGAACTCTGACTTATCCACTGACTGAAATGCTGGTCACACAGTGCAGCCTGCTTACACAGCCACGTAAGATTATGTCCGTCATACAGTTTGTGCTTTTTAAAAAGCAGATAACCCTTAAGGGCCTTTTCAATACATTGCTGACAGTGAAATGCCGCTGAGTTGTAACATCTTGTATCCTTGATAAGATTTTTTGCAGCCAGAAAATCAAGATTGGCATGGAATAGCCAGTCAAAGTATCTTCTGCTGTCATTGTCTCTATAACTTCTCCCCATAAATGTATGCTCCTGTATTGTGTATTTTCCATGCAAATGATCCCATGTCATTTTTGAATTTGTCCCATTCAGACTTCTTGTAGATGACTATATCGTACGGTATATCGCAGTCAATCTGCATATAGAGACGACATTCAAGTTCAGGTCTGCTTTCAGTTTCATCTCCTACTATTACAACGAGTTTGAAACTTACAAGTTCCCCTTCGGTATTTACCTTGTTGCTTACAAGAATTATTCCGAGAGGGCTGCACAGATTTTTAATATCTTCAACAGTTTTTCTGATTATTTCATTATCACCCATATCATGTATTCCTTTCTGTTTACATAGTGTTTCTTACTGTTTCGCCGTTTATCATCACAAGAGCCGGTGAACTCATTATATCAAGCGGATCCGAGCTGTAAAGCTGAAGGTCAGCGTCCTTTCCGGGTTCTATACTTCCGGTAACACTGTCGATACCCGATATTTCTGCGGCATTTATAGTTACTGCACGCAGGGCTTCTGTGTAATCAAGTCCTCCCTTTACTGCAAGAGCCGCGTTCAGCGGGAGATACTGTACCGGGACCACAGGATGATCAGTACATATGGCAACCTTTACACCGTTTTTATGAAGAATACCGGCTGTTGATATATTATGATTTACAAGTTCCGGTTTTGAACGGTCTCCTATTACAGGACCGACAACAGCGCTTACATTGTCCTCTGCAAGCAGATCGGCTATAAGGTGTCCATCCGTTGCATGAATAAGAACAGGCTCTATATTGTATTTTTTCGCTATTCTTACGGCTGTGAGTATGTCGTCTGCTCTGTGACAGTGAAAATGAGCCTTCTGATCCTTTTTCAGAAGCGGAATGGTAGCTTCAAGCTTTGCGTCGAATTCAGGCATATCATTGTTTTCGCTGTCTGTTTCATATGCAGTCAGATCATCGTAGTATTTTCTCGATTTTGTAAGATGCTCACGTATAAGAGCCGCTGTAGCCATTCGGGTTACAGGGGTTTCGTCCCTGTCGTTGTAGGCTGTTTTAGGATTTTCACCAAGGGCGAATTTTATTCCGGCATTCCGGATAATCATCTTTTCTATACGGCGACCGGTGGTTTTCAGGGCACATATCTGTCCGCCTATGGCATTTGCACTGCCCGGTGCACAGAGCACTGTTGTAACTCCGCCCTGTCTTGCCTCTTCAAAACAGTAATCAAAAGGATTTATCCCGTCGGCAGCCATGATATGAGGTGTAACCGGGTCGGTTTCTTCGTTGCAGTCATCGGCTTCAAAACCAAGTCCGTTTCCGACTATTCCGAGATGGGTGTGGGCGTCGATGAAACCGGGGATAAGCATCATTTTCCGGGCGTCAATATCACCCTTACCGGTTTCGGTAAACCCTTCTCCGACTTCGGTTATTTTCCCGTCCTCAATGGAAATCCAGCCGTTTTCTATAATTGTATTCCGTTCATCCATGGTATGAATTTCAGCATTGTATATCTTCAAAAAATCACCTTATTTCCTGAGATTCTTTACAGCGCTTATTATTTCCTCGCATAAAAGTGAGGGAGATTTGTCTGCCTCTACTGTAAGTGTGGAGTTTTTCATATATATATCATGTCTTGTACTGAAAATCTCATGGAGTTTTTCCTTTGTGTTGTTTACTACCAGAGGACGATGCGGGTCATCCTTTATTCTTTTGTAGCATTCCTCAAAAGGAATATCGAGAAAAATTACGGTTCCGTTTTCTCTTGCAATACGTGCACTGTTGTCATTGATAATAGTGCCGCCGCCGCAGGCTACAACTGAATTTTCAGCGGAAAGTTCCTTAACCGCCTGAGCTTCCTTTTCCCTGAAATATGGTTCGCCTTTTTCAGAGAAAATATCAGGAATTGACATGCCTTCCCTGTTTTCAATATAGTCATCAAGGTCTGTGAATTTCATGCCAAGTTTCTGTGCGAGAAGCTTTCCGGCAGTTGACTTTCCGCATCCCATAAATCCGCAAAGATATATTGTCATTTGAAATCACCTGCTATTATTTCGTTTGTTTTGTCTATTATATCCTGAACCTGTTCAGGTGTGTATGATGAACCGTTCCAGATTTCGTGTGCTTTTACTGCCTGGTATACAAGCATTGCCGTTCCGTTTACTGCCGGTTTTCCGAAAGATTCTGCAATCTGTAGTATCTTTGTTTTTACCGGGTTGTAAACTGCGTCAAAAACTCCTCCGCATCTGCCGATTAATTCTGCAGATACAGGGCAGGCATCAGTTTTCGGATACATGCCTACAGGTGATGCATTAATTATGAGATCAAAGGAACCTGTTACTTTGTCTATAGGTTTTACATGTGTTTTGCATTCAGGTTTAAGAAAGTGGATTTCGTCACAGAGGTCAGCCGCTGCTGATGCTGCTTCAGGGATGATACCAATAGTTATCTCAGCTCCGTGAAGAGCAGCCTCTATAGCCATCATTCTGCCTACACCGCCGCATCCCACAAGGAGAACATTTCCTGAAAGACACAGTGACTTTGCTTTTACAGAAAGAAGAAATCCGTCGCAGTCCGTGTTGTATCCGACTGCCCTGCCGTCCCTGTTGTGAACACAGTTTACAGAGTTGTATCTTTTAGCTGATTCATCGAGTACATCGATATGAGGAATGATATCCCTCTTATACGGTATAGTTATGTTGTAGCCGTTAAGTTTTTTCAGGTCAGCCATTCGGCTGCTGAATTCCTCTCCCGGAATGTCTGTGCAGTCGTATTCGGCTTCTATACCGCTGAGTTTAAAAAGTTCTGCATGAATGAACGGAGACATTGAGTGTCCGAGAGGATGGCCTATGAGAGTGTATTTTTCCATATCTGAGTTATCCTTTCATTAAAATTCTGCTTTTTCAAGAGCTTCTGCACTGTCGATATTGAATGCAGTGATATCAGTAAGAGTTTTCTTTACAAGTCCGGTAAGTGTTTTTCCCGGACCAAGTTCAATATATCTGTCAAATCCTGCTTCCTTTACTGCAGCAAGTTCATCTGTAAATCTTACAGGAGAAACAACGTGCTTTGCAAGGAGTGAAGGCATATCGGAGAAATCTGTCAGTTCACTGCCTGTAAGGTTTGAGAAGAACTTTACAGATGGTGCATTAAACTTAATGTCTTTTATTTTTTCATAGAATTCTTCGCTTGCCGGTTTCATTATCTCCGAATGAAACGCAGATTCTGTGTTAAGCGGAGCTACCCTTGCCTTCATAGCGGAGAATTTTTCACATGCTGCCTCAACTGCAGCAGTTTCTCCGGCAATAACTGTCTGTGCAGGACTGTTGTAGTTTACAGGGACAACATAACCGTCTACGGATTCACATACTTCACGAACCTGATCTGCTGTGAGTTTGAGTATAGCAGCCATCTTTCCGTCTGCTGATGAAGCAACTCTGTCGAAAGCTTCAGCACGGGCCTTTATGATTCTGAAACCGTCTTCCAGACTTACCATACCTGAAGCAACGAGTGCTGCATATTCACCGAGGGAATGACCTGCAACAGCTTCGAATACAAGCCCCTTTTCCTTTGCTGCTTCAAAGCACATAAGCTCCATAGCCATTATAGCCGGCTGTGCATACAGAGTTCTGGAGAGTTCTGTAAAGTTTTCGTCGAAACAAACCTTTTCAAGGTCATATCCAAGAATTTCGGAGCCTGTTTTAAGTATTGCCTGTGCTGAAGGGTAGTTTTCAAATATATCTTTTCCCATGCCTGAATACTGTGCGCCCTGTCCTGCAAATAAAATTATGTTCATAAAAAATTATCCTTTCCTGTTGTCAAAATGCACTATTTTTGTTGCTGAAATAATTTGATTTTTCACAAAATCTTTAAAATTTGGTTGCCGTAATATTATTAGTCGGCTGTTTAGTTGCAAATGTTTAAAAAATAGTTTAAAATAGAAGTTGAGTATTCCCTCGTATCAAGGAAATATTTGTTACAGGGAACTGATCAAATAAATCACATCTATAATCATAACACAAAATGATAAATAAAACAATCTATACGGGAGGAAATTTTATTGCAGGGTATAAAAATTTTAGGCATATCTTCATATGTTCCTGAAACAGTCATTACGAATGACGATTTTACGTCATTTATAGAAACAAGTGACGAATGGATAACAACAAGAACAGGAATAAAAACGAGACACTGTGCTCTTGATATGCCAACATGGAAAATCGGCAGTCTTGCCGCAGAAAAAGCAATAGAAAAGTCCGGCATCTTAAAGGATGAAATAGATCTCATCATCTGTACGACTGTAACACCTGATACACTTATCCCGTCTACAGCCTGTTATATTCAGAGAGAGCTTGGGATGAACGGCTGTATGGCATTTGATATAAACTGTGCATGTTCAGGTTTTGTGTATGCACTTGATATGGCTCAGAAATATCTTGCTTCTGACTCAGTAAGAAATGTCCTTATAGTAAGTGCTGAGGAACTTTCAAAGGTTGTAAACTATACTGACAGAGCATCATGTGTTCTTTTCGGTGACGGAGCAGCAGCTGCAGTTATCGGCGCTTCAGAAAGCAGTTTCAGCAGTTTTCTCGGAGCGGACGGACGAGGTGCGGAATTCTTAAAATCCACCAGTCTTCATCCTGTACCTAACCCGTTCTTCGGAATCAAAGGGGTTGATCCTCATATCGATGAGGAAGACAAGGGTTATCTTTTTCAGGACGGCAAGGAAGTTTACAAGTTTGCAGTTTCAATGATGCCGCAGGCAGTTGAGAACGTTCTTGAAAAGGCAGGACTTACAGTGGATGATATCGACATGATCATACCTCATCAGGCAAATATCAGGATTATCCAGACTGCGGCATCAAAACTTGGTGCAGATATGGATAAGTTTTATGTCAATATAGAAAAATACGGCAACACATCAAGTGCAAGCATACCGATAGCTCTTACGGAAGCTGTTGAAACAGGTGCGGTAAAGAGAGGCGACAGACTGGTTCTTGTCGGTTTCGGAGCAGGACTCACATACGGTGCAGTCTGCATGGAATATTAAATATAACAAGTGACGGAGGGTAAACAATATGGCAAAAACAGCTATTATCACAGGTGCAGCCCAGGGTATCGGTGCTGCTATCGCAAGAAAGCTTGCAAAGAACGGAATGAATATCGCAATTAACTGTATCAATCAGGAACAGGTAGACAATCAGGGAAATCAGCTTGCAGAAGAACTCCGCGGATACGGCGTTGAAGCAGAATGCTATATAGCTGATGTATCGGATTATGAACAGTGCGGAGCAATGGTAGATGCGGTAAAGGAACGTTTCGGAACAATTGACTGTCTCGTAAACAATGCAGGTATAACACGTGACGGACTTCTTGTAAGAATGTCTGAAGAAGCATATGACAGTGTAATTGCAGTGAACCAGAAGAGTGTTTACAATATGATGAAGCATGTCAGTGCTGTTATGATCAAGCAGAGAAGCGGAAAGGTAGTAAGCCTTTCATCAGTTGCAGGTGTTCACGGAAATCCGGGTCAGTTCAACTACTCAGCTTCAAAGGCTGCCATCATCGGTATGACCATGTCTGCTGCCAAGGAACTTGGTTCAAGAGGAATCAACGTAAATGCAGTAGCACCTGGATTTATTGAAACTCCTATGACAGATAAGCTTACAGAAGAACAGAAGAAGGGCATTCTCAGTGCTGTTGCCATGAGGAGATACGGCAAGGCTGAAGAAGTTGCAAACGTAGTTGCCTTCCTCCTTTCAGATGATGCTTCATATGTGACAGGACAGGTAATTGAAATTTCCGGCGGACTTTCAATGTAATTCTGAGTAAATTAATTATAAGGAGATGTAGTTTTTGAGACGAGTAGTTATAACAGGAATGGGTACGGTAAACTCCCTTGGAAAGAACAAGGACGAATTCTGGAACAGTATTTCTGAAGGAAAACTCGGTTTTTCGTATGTAGATAAATTTGACACAGAAGGTTTTGACGTAAAGATAGTAAGTCAGGTAAAGGACTTTGTACCTGATGAATGTATAGATAAAAAAGAACAGCGCCGTACAGACAGATTCACACAGTTTGCTGTAACAGCAGCTATGGAAGCTATGAGAGACTGCGGTTCTGATCTTAAAGATCTTGATCCTTACAGAGTGGGAGTAATAGTCGGCTGCGGTATCGGCGGACTTGAACTTACAACTCAGGAATATGAAAAGTTCCTCGAGAAAGGACCTGGCAAGATTTCAGTTTTCTATGTGCCTATGATGATAGGAAATATGGCTGCAGGTACTATTGCAATGAAAACAGGGTTCAAGGGCGATAACTTTGCCACAGTTACAGCATGTGCTTCTTCAACTCATGCCATCGGTGAAGCTTTCCGTAAGATTAAGGATGGCTACATGGATGCTGCACTCTGCGGCGGTACAGAAAGCTGTATAACAAAGTTTGCACTTGGCGGTTTCAACAATATGAAGGCACTTTCAAGATCATCAGATCTTGAGAGATGTTCAATTCCTTTTGACAAGGAAAGGAACGGTTTCGTTCTCGGTGAAGGAAGTGCCATGCTTGTTCTCGAAGAGTATGAACACGCTGTTGCAAGAGGTGCGAAAATCTATGCTGAAGTTGCAGGATACGGTGCAACCGGAGATGCTTATCATATGACATCACCGTCACCGGAGGGAGAGGCAGCTGCACGTGCAATTGTAAATGCATATACAGAAGCAGGTCTTAAGCCTGAGGATGTGGATTACGTAAATGCACACGGTACATCAACAGGTCTTAACGACAAGTATGAAACAACAGCTATAAAGAAGGCTTTTGGTGCTCATGCTGAAAAGCTTAAGATTAATTCAACAAAGTCAATGTTAGGTCATCTTCTCGGTGCGGCAGGTGCTGTGGAAGCAGTTGCAACAGCACTCCAGATAAAGAACGGTCTTGTACACAAAACTGCAGGTTACAGGGTTCCTGATGAAGAATGTGACCTTGACTACTGTACAGAAGGAAACATAAAGATGGAAGTCAGAGCAGCAGTTTCAAACTCCCTGGGCTTTGGCGGTCATAACGCAACACTTTGTTTCAAGGCAGTAAAGTAGGAGGAAATTATGTCTGAAAAAACAATATGCAATCTTACATTTGCAGAGATAAAGGAACTTGCTGAGCTTGTTTCAGATAAGAAGCTCGGAAAGATAGAGATTAAGCTCCAGGACAGTTCTATAACAATTGCAGACAGAAAATGTTCAGCGATGCCGGTTGTTCCGCCGATGCCTCCTGTTATGATGCCTGCAGAACATATGCCCGCAGCAGAACCGGCTCCGGTTCAGAAGACTGTACCTGCAGAAGAAGCAGCACCTAAGGCTGAAGCCGTTTCAGGGAATGCAGTAAAGGCACCTATTGTTGGTACGTTCTACGCTTCACCTTCACCTGAAAAGCCTGCTTTTGTAAAGGTCGGAGATCATGTAAACAAGGGTGATGTACTCTTTATTATCGAGTCAATGAAGCTCATGAATGAAATTCAGAGCGAATACGAGGGTACAGTACAGCAGATTCTTGTAGACAACGCATCAGCTGTTGAATATGATCAGCCGATAATGATAATAAAATAATTAGGACAGGATGATTTTATAATGAGTATACTTATGAATCAGGAACAGATTAAGGAAATTATTCCACACAGAGATCCGTTCCTTCTTATAGACGAAATAGTAGAGATGGAACCGGGAAAAAGCATCGTTGCTAAAAAGTACATCAAGGCAGAAGACTTCTGGTTTAAGGGCCACTTTCCTGAAAAGCCGGTAGTTCCGGGTGTTCTTCTGATTGAGATGCTTGCTCAGGCCGGTGCAGTATCAATGCTTTCCCTTGATGAACACAAGGGTAAGATTGGTTTCCTCGGCGGCGTTGACAAGGCAAAGTTCAGAAGAATGGTTGTGCCTGGTGACGTTGTAACTCTTGAAGTTGAAATAATAAAGGTTAAGGGACCTGTAGGCGTAGGTAAGGCTGTTGCCCATGTTGACGGCGAAAAGGCGGTTACTGCAGAAATCTCTTTTGTATTAAAGTAAAAACCGGAGAGCAGACAAATGTTCAGAAAAATATTAATTGCCAACCGCGGCGAAATTGCTGTAAGAATAATAAGAGCATGCCGTGAACTCGGTATACGTACTGTAGCAGTTTATTCCACAGCAGACAGAAGTTCACTTCATGCACAGATTGCTGACGAGGCAGTATGCATAGGACCGGCTGATTCATCAAAAAGTTATCTCAATATTGAAGCGATAATCTCAGCATGTGAGATTACCGGCGCTGATGCAGTACATCCGGGTTTTGGATTTCTTTCTGAAAATTCAAAGTTTGCCCGTATCTGTGAAAAGTGCGGAATAACATTTATCGGTCCTTCACCTGAGTCGATAGATATGCTCGGTGACAAGGCAAATGCCAAGAAAACCATGGAAGAAGCAGGGGTGCCTGTAATTCCGGGCTCAAAGGGTGAGATAAGGTCTGTCGAAGAGGCAGCGGAACTTGCTGACAGAATAGGATATCCTGTTCTTATCAAGGCTGCGGCCGGCGGCGGCGGAAGAGGAATAAGAGTTGTAAACAATGCATCTGAACTTGAAGCCCAGATTACTGCAGCAAAGCAGGAATCGCTTAACTTCTTCAGTGATGATGCGGTTTATCTTGAGAAGTTTATCGAATGTCCGCGCCATATCGAGATTCAGATTGCTGCTGACAAAAAGGGCAATGTAGTTCACCTCGGTGAGCGTGACTGTTCACTTCAGAGAAGGCACCAGAAGGTGCTCGAAGAGAGCCCGAGTCCTGTTATGACGGAAGAACTCCGTGCAAGGATGGGCGCGGCAGCTGTAACAGCAGCAAAGGTAAGCGGATACTACAATGTCGGAACTATTGAATTTCTTGTAGATAAAAACAATGATTTTTATTTCATGGAAATGAATACAAGGATTCAGGTTGAGCATCCTGTTACGGAAAGCGTAACCGGTGTTGATCTTGTAAAGACCCAGATAAGAATAGCTAATGGTGAGGAACTCGGAATAACTCAGGATGATATAAAACTCAGGGGCCATTCCATAGAATGCCGTATAAATGCCGAGTGTCCGGAACAGAACTTCAGACCTTGTCCGGGAACCATAACAGCACTTTACACACCAGGTGGTCCCGGCGTGCGTGTTGACAGTGCGGTTTATCAGGGATATACGATAACACCTTACTATGACTCAATGATTTCCAAGCTCATTGTTCACGGAAATACACGCGAGGAAGCCATTAAGAAAATGTCATGGGCTCTTTCAGAATTCATAGTAGGCGGTATAGACACCAATATAGAATTCCAGCTTGGGCTTATCAGAAACAGTACTTTTGAAAAAGGTACCTATGATGTCGGTTTTATTGAAAAACTTCTTGAAAAGAAGTAAAAACCGGTAAACAGGAGGAGTCATAAAAGATGCTTGAAGATATCTTTAAAGTGGTAAAAACCAGATTTAACGGCAAGGAAGCTGAACAGGATGTTGTTTCAGATACAACAATACCTGAAAACATTATGTTCAAGTGTCCTCGCTGCAGAACCGCAATGTTTGAAGATGATTATATACGCAATAACAAAGTATGTACTTCCTGCAACTATCACGGAAGACTTTCAGCAAGGGAGAGAATCAGAATAACAGCTGACAAGGGCTCCTTTAAAGAGTTCGACAGTGATATGATAAGTAAGAATCCTATTGAGTTTCCGGGATATGAAAAGAAGCAGGAGACACTTCGTGAACAGACCGGTATCAATGATGCGGTTATCACAGGGGAGTGCCGTATAAGAAAAATCAGAGTAGTTATAGCCGTTATGGATGCGTCATTCATGATGGCTTCGATGGGAAGTGTGGTTGGCGAAAAAATCACACGTGCCATTGAGTATGCAACTGAGAATAAGCTTCCTTTTATTGCATTTACCGCATCCGGCGGTGCGAGAATGCAGGAGGGTATGGTTTCACTTATGCAGATGGCAAAAACATCAGGTGCCGTTGCCAGACACAGTGAAGCCGGTCAGCTCTATATAACCGTCCTTACGGATCCTACTACAGGTGGTGTTACAGCGTCCTTTGCCTCTCTTGGAGACATAATCATAGCAGAACCTAAGGTTCTTGTAGGATTTGCAGGAAGAAGAGTAATTGAAGGAACCATAAAGCAGAGACTTCCTGATGATTTTCAGCTTGCGGAGTTTCAGCTTGAAAAGGGCTTTGTGGATATGATTGCTGAGAGGAAGAAGATGAGAAGTGTGCTCTCACATCTTATGATTCTCAACAACTACCGTCCGGAAGAAAATTAACAGGGGGCTCTGAAAACATGATGAATGAATGTGTAAACACACTGACACCGTGGGAGAGGCTTCAGCTTATCAGGCATAAGGAGCGTCCTACGATAAATGACTATATTCCTCATCTCTTTGATGAGTTTTACGAGCTTCACGGTGACCGCTGTTACGGTGATGATTCTGCGATGCTCTGTGGTCTTGCCATGCTTGAGGGAAGACCGGTGACTGTTATCTCACATGTAAAGGGCAGAAATCTCAACGAGAATAAAAAAGTAAACTTTGCCATGCCGCATCCGGAGGGCTACAGAAAGGCTCTCAGACTTGCGAGACAGGCCGAGAAGTTCCACAGGCCTGTAATCTGCTTTATCGATACACCGGGTGCATTCTGCGGCGTAGAGGCCGAGGAGAGGGGACAGGGAGAAGCGATAGCCAGGAATATATGCGAGTTCATGAAGCTTGAAACTCCTGTCATCTCTGTAGTGCTTGGTGAAGGAGGAAGCGGAGGTGCACTTGCACTGGGCGTATGTGATGAACTTGCAATGCTTTCAAATTCACTTTACTCAGTTATTTCACCGAGGGGGTTTGCAAGCATACTATGGAAGGATGCTTCAAGGGAAAAGGATGCCTGCAATATGATGAAGATAACAGCCGAAGATATGTTGAGACTTGGTATTGCTGAGCATATAATAGACGAGCCAATAGGTGGTGCACATGTTGATTTGTGCAAAACTGCTGAAAATATCAAAGAATATTTGTTAGGTGCGATAGCAGAAAAATCTCAAAAAGGTATTGACGTTTTACTGAATGAACGATATACTAAATTTAGAAAAATTGGCGAGTTTGAAATCCGTCAGAAGGAAGAAATGCTCGACAGTAAGTAAACATGTTTATTTTGGTGAATAACGCCATTATAATATAAAACAATATAATATACGGAGGAAATCATAATGGTTTTTGACAAACTTAAAGAAATTATTGCTGATCAGTTAGATGCAGACGCAGAATCAATTAAGATGGAATCTTCAATCACAGAAGATCTTCACGCAGATTCACTCGATGTAGTTGACCTTATCATGACAATCGAAAGCGAATTTGATCTTGAATTCCCGGACAGCGATGTTGAAGCTATCAAGACTGTTGGCGATATTGTAAACTATATTGAAGCAAATACTTCAGCAGAATAATTAAATTTCACCCGGCTTTGTGAAAAATGTCGGGTGATATTGATTTTGGGGTAAATTTGAGGATTTTCAGGAAAGGACACATAATGAAAAAAGTACAGGAGAAAGCACTGATACTCAGTACATTCACGTCAGTACTTTTGTCATTTGCAGTAGTTATAGGCACAGTTGCATTTATACTGCTTAAGACAAAACAGCACCGTGAATATGATGAAAAGTGGAAAGACTACGATGAGTGCGGTGTATAAAATTATCTTATAGTAAACGAAAAATATATTTTGACGTTTACTAAAAAAATCAGTCACATACGTTTGTATGTGACTGATTTTTTTATCTGATTCGTTTGGTGTTTCGACGTTTGCCGTCCATATTTCTTTTAAGGTCGCTCATTTTTTCTTCACTGCTCTGCTTGAACTTTGAGAGCATCTCTTCAAAAGAGCTTTCAGATGTCTGAGGTTTTTCTGCAGCCGGCTGACGGTTTGCTGGTGTAAAACCTTCTTTGCTGAAATTACTGTTTCCGCTGCTGTTAAAGTTTCTCTGGTTGTTTCTCTGGATTCTTTGTTTCGGAGCAGGTGATTCAGATGCCTTTTTTATTGAAAGACTGATCTTACCGTTTTCATCAACATTAAGAACCTTAACCTTAACTTCCTGGCCTTCTGTCAGATGGTCCCTGATTTCATTTACGTATGTATTTGAAATCTCAGAGATATGGACCATACCTGTATGAACTTTTCCATCAAGATTTACTTCGACAAATGCACCGTATGCGGTGATATTGCGAACCTTTCCGTCATAAATTTTTCCTGTTTCGAGCGACATAAAAAAATAGTATCCTCCTGCTTAAATATACTTAGTTTCTTGATGTATCATAAAATCTGATTTCGTTTGGATAAGCATAGTTCATGTTTTCTATAGCGAGTTTTTCCTTGTAGCTGTTTATATCATCATCGTTGAACAAGCGCTGGTACTCTTCGTTCTGACTGCGTATTTCCTCGGTTTTTAATTCGAGCTGATGGAGTTCTTCGCGCTTTTCTGCAAGGGAAGCCTGAGTAAAGACTATTGATACAAAACATGCAATAATGGATACAATAACAATAATCCTGGTGCATATCCTGAGGAAGCTCTTTCCGGTACTTTTATTACCCAATTAGTATCACATTCCTTTATGATAATCTGTTTATACTTATTAATTATACTACAAATTTTTTTAACGTTCAATAGTTTCAGGAGAATTTTTATTATAAATGATGTTTTCTTAATATACTTTTGATTTTCAGATTTGTTTTTACAGTGAATCGGGTCAGAATTTTTCCGAATGTAAAATAATGGATGCAAAATCCGATAAGGTTTCCGGCTGTAAAATAAAGTCTGAACTCAGAACGGGCGGCAGCGTAGGTAAATGATGTGATAAAAACGGCATATACAGAAAAGAATAATACATCCTCTATTGCTGTTGCAAGTGTACCGTGAGGAAGCATTATTCTTATAATCCGGAATATGTCATAGAAAAGTCCTAAGGGAAAACCAAACAGTATGCAGATTATAAAAAGCTTCAGCTGTTCGCTTACTGTGAAGAAAGTTTCAGGTATCATCCTATCTGAACAGTTTTCCGAGGAAGGAAACAGGACCCTTTCTGTCTTTGTCGCCATAGTTTATTCCCCATATATCTCCCTCTATTGTCATTTCTCCGGTTTCAACACTCATTGAGTTTACATGAAGATTTTTTCCGGTTATAGTTAATTCTCCAAGCTGGGTGTAAAGCATGATTTCCTTTTCATCGAAATTATCGACATCGGTTACTCCGGAGATGGAAAGAGTTTTTCGGTTTTCCATGATAATATTGTGGTTTTTTCGTATCGTTTTTTCTTCTGCCATATTAAAAATCTCTCCCTGTGCAAAAAACTTTCTATGAAAGTATATTCATCACAGGAGAGATTTATGATATTATTTCATGTATCCTGACATTATACAGGCACCTTCTGCGCCGCATTCGTATACAAGGTGTTCGTTCTGCGGATTTATTCCGCCGATTGCATAAACGGGAATTTCAACATTTGAAACTGTTTCTGTTAAAAACTTTATACCACGGGGAGCAAGATCCTTTTTGCAGTCTGTCTGAAAAATATGACCGGCTATAAGGAAGTCTGCTCCTTTTTTTTCAGCCGATATGGCTTCAGAAACCGAATGAACCGATACTCCGGTTTTGATTTTTTTCTTTTCATAATTCATAAAGCTAAAGTATGAAAGCTGAAGAAAATCACTTTCCAGTTCTTCTGCAATCTCTGAAAATGTATTTACGCAGAAAAGACAGTTCTGTTTCCGGCAGATTTGCTGTACATATTCTGCATATTCTCTGTATTTTTCAGGGGTGAGGTCCTTTTCACGGAGTATTATCATATCCGCTGTTTCTGCAGCCCTCTCGACAGTTTCATAAAAATCCCCGCTGCACAGATGTCTGTTTGTAACGCATATTTTCATGGCTAAACCCTTACATAATCTGTGAATACCGGCTGACAGCCCATATCCTTTATTGCCTGACGGACTTCGTCAACATTTCTCGGATCAGAGATTATAAACTGTGAATCGCCCTTTTCATCTTCGCCTTCATGGCCTCCTACCCCCGTGCTTACACCCGCAGATATCTTCGTTGCAGCAAGTCCGATTACGTTGTCTCTGAATCCGGCACGTTCACGTGTGGAGATTGTCATGCTTGCAAATGGCATGAAGATACGGTATGCACACATTACCTGAAGAAGCTGGCGTTCGTGCACGTCCTTAGGGTTAATCTCGTCGTGGTTAATAGTCGGACGAAGTCTCGGACATGAGAAAGCGATCTCTGCGTGAGGATATTTTTTCTGTATAAGATATGCATGCATTCCTGTTGCAAAGGCATCCTTTCTGAAGTCGGAAAGTCCGAGAAGGGCAGCAAATCCAACACCCCTCATTCCGCCTATAAGCGCACGTTCCTGTGCATTTATCCTGTAAGGAAAGATTCTCTTGTGTCCTTCAAGATGCAGTGTTTCATACTTGTCACTGTCGTATGTTTCCTGGAATACAGTTACATAGTCGGCACCGCATTCCTGAAGGTATTTGTATTCGTCAGAGTTTACAGGGTATATCTCAAGTCCGATAACGCGGAAATATTTTGATGCGATTCTGCAGGCTTCGCCTATATATTTTACATCGGACATTTTTCTGCTCTCACCGGTAAGAATAAGCACTTCTTCCAGTCCTGTCTGTGCGATGAGCTTCATTTCATGTTCTATTTCCCCGGCGTTAAGCTTTGCTCTGTTAATCTTGTTGTGGCAGTTAAATCCGCAGTATATGCAGTAGTTTTCACAGTAGTTCGCTATATACAGGGGAGTGAACAAAGTTACTGAGTTTCCGAAATGCTTTCTCGTCTCTTCTTTCGCTCTCTGCGCCATCTGCTCAAGATAAGGGTCGGCTGCAGGTGAGAGAAGGGCGCCGAAGTCGTACGGTGTGAGTACGTCTTTTCTGAGCGCGTTTGTAACGTCTGCGGCTGTATAGCTTTCATAATCATAGTTTTTCATTGCTGAGATTACCCTGTCAGGAATATCCGTTTCTATAACTTCCATTCCTTCGAGGTATTTCATATGGTCAGTTCTTTTAGTTTCCAATTCTCCTGCCTCCGTTTAGTCGTGAAGAAATCCTGTAAGAGGGCTTGATGCTTCGCCTCTGTTTTCCAGTACGCGTCCTGTTCCCGCAAGATATGCCAGTCTGCCTGCTTCTACAGCGAGTTTAAATGCCCTTGCCATAACCGCAACATCACCGGCAGTGGCGATAGCTGTATTTGCCATAACTGCGGCGCATCCGAGTTCCATGGCTTCGCAGGCCTGTGAAGGCTTGCCTATGCCTGCGTCAACAATTACAGGAAGGTTTGTTTCGTCAATTATTATTTTTATGAAGTCTTTTGTGCATAGTCCCTTATTGCTTCCGATAGGTGCTGCAAGCGGCATGATTGAAGCGGCACCGGCAGCTTCCAGTTTTCTTGCTGCAGCAAGGTCAGGCATCATGTAAGGCATTACTATGAAGCCTTCCTTTGCGAGTATTTCTGTTGCTCTGATGGTTTCCTCATTGTCAGGCAGGAGATATTTTGAATCACGTATGATTTCAATCTTTACAAAGTCTCCGCAGCCCATTTCTCTTGCAAGTCTGGCGATACGGACAGCTTCATCTGCTGTTCTGGCACCGCTGGTGTTAGGGAGGAGGGTGATGCCTTCAGGGATGTAGTCGAGTATGTTTTCCCGGTCTCCTGTGTTGGCTCTTCTTACTGACAGAGTTGCCATTTCCACTCCGCCGTTTTCAAGGACGGTTTTTGTGTCCTTTACAGAGAATTTGCCTGAGCCGAGGATGAAACGGGATGTGAAGGCGTGTCCGCCTATTATTAATTTATCGCTGTTCATATTTATTTTCCTTTCTGTGATGTTTTTTCAGAATTTTGTGTGAAAGTGCGATTAACCGCCTCCCATGAAGGTTACGATTTCAACTTTGTCGCTTTCGCAGAACTGCCTGGTTTCATACTGTGATTTTGGCAGTATCTCTCCGTTTATCTCAACGGCTATGCGTTTTATCTGATACCCTTTTGATGTGAGATATTCGGTTACTGTTACCGGCTTTTCAAGTGCTTCTTCCTTACCGTTTATTATCATAAAAAAACTCCTTATCCAAAAAATGCAGAAAAAGGGATGCACCCGTGGTGGTGCACCCCTTTGACGCTGCAAGATTAAAGTTATTTAATTGATATTATTTTATCATAAAAAACTAATTTTGTCAACCGGAAAATCAAGCTGCAGATCAGCCCATTACAACTGTAATCTCATTTGTATTCTTAAGAACCTCTGCAGGAACGTAATCGCCTTCGGCCTTTGTGCCGTTGATGATTACTTCCTTAACGCCGCTCTGTACATGAGCGCTGTTGTCAACCTTAATGTTAAGCCACTTGCCTCTGAAGAACTTCTTTACTGAGAAGCCGTCCCATTCAGAAGGGATTGAAGGGTTGATATGGAGACCGTCTGCATCAGGACGCATACCGCAGATACCTTCAACACAGCCTACCATAACTGTTGAAGCTGTACCTGTGAGCCAGTGTACATGTGAACGTCCCTCGTATGGTGAACGCTTTGATTCTGTGAACTGACCGTGTGCATATGGTTCGATAACTCTGATTTCAGCCTTGTCGTTCATAGCAGCAGGGGCACTGTTCATAAAGTATCTGAATGCTCTGTCACCATGGCCGATAAGTGATTCAGCGAGAATAGCCCATCCCTGCGGCTGTGAGAAGATGCCGCCGTTTTCCTTTGTGTCAGCATTGAATATGTGCATAAGAGCACCGTTGAAGTGGTGATCAGCATACGGAGGATCAAGAAGCTTGATGCCGTATGGTGTGCTAAGGATATCTTCAACAGTCTGCATCGACTTTTCAGCTCTTTCCTTTGATGAGAAGCCTGAGATGATACCCCAGCTCTGCGGGTTAAGCCACATATTTGCTTCAGGGTCTTTCTTTGCACCAACGATAACACCGTTGTCACGGATTCCTCTGATATATCTGTCCTCATCCCAGCACTTGTCAAGTGAAACTGCAAGATCAGCCTGAATCTTATCGAGGTAGCTTATATATTCTGTATCGTTCTTTCTTTCAGCATATTTTCTGAGAACGTTGATTGCATAGTAAAGCTGGAATGCAACGAATGTACTTTCGCCCTTTGCGCCGAGTCTTAGGCAGTCATTCCAGTCAGCGTGGAGACCGGCAGGCATATTGTGGTCACCCATATGATCCATTGAGAACTTAATTGCTCTCTTGAGGTGATCATAAACTGTATCTTCGCCGCCGTTGGCATATACTATAACTTCATCTAGGAATGCAATATTTCCGCTTTCGCCGATGTACTTTTCAATTGTAGGGAAGAGCCAGAGAGCGTCGTCAGCTCTGTATGAAGGATGTCCTGTTGCCTTTACATATGAAGCGTCATCAGGTGTATCCTCATGACCTGCGTTGTGGTCAAACTTAACGAGCGGGAGACCGCCGCCGTTGTCAACCTGAGCAGAGAGCATGAAACGAATCTTGTCCGCAGCCATCTCAGGATCAAGGTGAATGATACCCTGGATATCCTGAACAGTATCTCTGTAGCCATATCCGTTTCTGAGACCGCAGTAGACAAATGATGCAGCTCTTGACCAGATAAATGTGATGAAGCACTGGTATGAGTTCCACACATTGATCATGTTGTTGAATTCCTCACTTGGTGTTTCAACCTGGAAATTGTCAAGCTTGCTGTGCCAGTAGCTCTTAAGTTCCTCAACTTCTCTGTCAGCGAGAGTTCTGTCATTGTACTGGTCGATTATTGCTGAAGCCTTAACGTCATCAGCCTGTCCGAGAATGTATGTGAGTGTTACAGACTGACCAGGAGCAAGAGTTAAGTCTGACTGGAGAGCACCGCATGAGTTTGAGTTAAAGTTCATTGTATTGTCGCATTTGCCGTTTTCAACAGCGACAGGATTTGAGTATGTTCTGTATGAACCGATGAAGTTGTCGAAGTTACCGCAGTAACCTGAAATCTCAGCACCTACCATGCCGAAGAAACGTTCTCTGTGGTTTGAACCTGTTTCGTCCTTCTTTTCATTTTCGTTGATGTGCTGAAGAATCTTGTTCTTTTCAAAGCTTGTTCTTGAGATGAAGAGAGAGTACTGAAGGTTTACCTGATCCTGTTCGTAGTTGTCTTCGTTTGTGAATTCGATAAATCCGAATGCTGAAAGATTTCTTGGCTTGCTGTCGTTGTTTGTAATCTTTGTGTTCCATACTTCGTATGTTTTTCCGAGCGGAACGTAGTATGTTACTTCTGAAGCGATATTTTCGTATTCAGAGCTGATAACTGTGTAAGCT
Organism: Oscillospiraceae bacterium; assembly: GCA_030533325.1. GTDB lineage: Bacteria > Bacillota > Clostridia > Oscillospirales > Ruminococcaceae > HUN007. Next base: position 12,383 of record JAUNJJ010000023.1, on the reverse strand, counting down.
GTACCGTGAACTGTCTTTGTTTTGAATTTGTCGAGCGGCTTGCCTACAGGCTGCCATGATGCTGACCAGTAGTCCTTTGTATCGTTGTCTCTGATATATATGTATCTTCCAGGAAGAGCCATATTTGAGTTGAATCTGAATCTTGAAATTCTTCCGTTGGCTCCTGACTTTACAAAGCTGTAGCCTGCAGCATTGTTTGAGATGATTGCGCCGTACTCAGGTGAGCCGAGGTAGTTTACCCATGGAGCCGGAGTATCAGGTCTTGTGATAACATATTCTTTGTTTTTAAGATCAAAATAGCCAAAATTCATTGGATGTTTCTCCTTTTTACTGAAAAATTATAAAGCTAAATAAAAAATTACCTGAGAGATTGCATTTTACCACACAATCCATACACATTAATCATATCATTTTTAAGTGATGTTTGCAAGTGGTTTGTAAAAAAAGAAATATTTTTATTGCTTTATACATCAGTATTTTGCGGTTGTTACATGAATAAAGGGGCAGAGGAGCCTATTTATATGACCTAATATTTTGATGGAACTCACAGTATTTTTCATAGTCGAAATATCTGTTGTTCATCATTTCGGCAGGAATATCCGCTTCTAAAATGGATTCCGGGTTCTTTAATTGATTGTTATAAGAAAAGAACATTTTTACTGTATCTGAAACTGTGCTTTTTTCATACCGGAATGTAATCTGTTCAGTATTAAGCATATCAATAAAATATTCTTTGTCCGCAAAACTTTTCTCTTCCGACAGACCGGAAATGTATTCAGTTCCTTCCTCTGTAAATATATCTGAAATATTTATTTTTTTCACTGTATCTGTATCGTACATGGTAACGGAAGGTGAATAATACATGCAAAGATTTCTATAGAAGTTTTGTACATTTCTTCCGAGAAGTGTATCTGAAATATTACATTGATTAGAGAATATATAGCACCTGTTGGTATCGGTAAACCCACCGTTGACCTCAAATATTTTTACCATATCCTCCATGACTGCTTTTTTAATTCTGTTATGTTTTTCACACCATGAATCCGGGTAAAGCGTTGATTTTTCAAGGGTGTCATAGGATATTTCTGTACCGTTGCAGACAATGGTTTCTGTTCCCCATTTTATAACTGATTCCTGTTCTGCAGCAGTGATAAAATCTTCATCAAGTATCTCACTGAAATCACGTGTCCGGGTAAACGGAATATTATTTTCAACTGCAAATGTCATGTTCAAAGGAACAAAGAAAGATTCATCATTTTTACCGCTGTAAATAATATTATAATTTGCGAATCCTGTTATTTCCCCTTCATGCCCGTATTCTTCTGTATATTTCTGTATCAGTTTCTCAGAATCGTTTTCTTCGCTGAAAAATTCATTTAATGAATTTACCTTCTTCTTTTCCACAAGATCGTACATAAAAGAATGTGCATGTTCAAATCTTTCAATTCCTGTTACGGTATCAGTTATGCGTCCTGCAATCATAAAAGAGAAATATCCGTTTCTTATGCATGGAATAATAAAAATATCTTTTGTTTCCGGATTTTCGTTCGCTTCTTCATTGATTTCCGCAGAATTAATGCCTGTGTGGAAAGCAGATGGCGCTGAGTCAGGATATTTGAATTCTGATGGCATAGATTCCAGCAGTTCAGCAATTTCCTGATTAATCTGATTTTCAAATTCCTTATCTTTAAGAAAGTTTATTCTAAAATATTTTTCTTCTGCGTCATACGAATATTCTTTCGTAATTTGTGAATAAGTTTTAGTTGTCAAATAATAAAATTTGAAAAATGGTTCAGGAAATATATCCTCAGACTGGTTCTGCATTTCATAATCAACATCGCTTATTTCTTTTTCATCATATACTGATTCCGTTTCTTTATCCGATGTCGTAACTGAAACTTCGGAGACCTCACTTGTCATAGGAACGATACTGCTTTCCGGTTTTTTACTGTTCAGTATAATAACCGGAACAGAAATTACTGCTGCTATACAGGCTGCAACTGATACCAGTATACTCCACTGAAACTTTCTTTCCTTTACCTGCGGATTATTTATCTCATCAAGAAATCTGTCCGGTATTTTTTCAAGATCATCTAAAAATTTTTCATTATTCTTCAAAACGACTCACTCCTTATTGATAAATTTCCCTTTCCTTAAGAAATTCTTTCAGCTGCTTTCTTGTTCTGTGAAGCGATGTCCTGACATTTACTTCTGATATTTCCTGTCTTTTTGCAATTTCCTTTACAGACATAAAATACCAGTATCTAAGCAGAAATATTATCCTTTTTGAACTGTCAAGTCCATCAAGAAATTCAGTTATCGCCTGCTCTGTTTCCTTTTCTTCTGTTTTATTTTCGACATTGTTATGCATATCCACACATTCAGCAATTTCTGAAAGAGCGATCTCCACCATATCACCGCCGCGCTTTAGTCTGTGTTTCCTTTTGTACAAATAAAGCGCTGCATTTCTCGTTATCTTTGCGATATAGTTATTTAATTTCTCAGGTTTCTGAGGCGGAATAGAGTTCCATAATTTCAGATATGTATCGTTTATGCATTCATCAGTTTCACCGTGATCATGAAGAATGTTATAAGCTATACTGCGACAGAATGATCTGTATTTCTTGTCAGTCTCACATATTGCATTTTCAGAACGGCCAAGAAAAAGCTCAATTATTTCCTTATCCTCCATACACATCTCCTTTCATTGAATTTATCAGAGGCCTCTGTAAACTATGACACCATATGAGACAGATATGTTACAGATATTTTGAAAAATAAACCGGCTGCCGGAATTATTTCTCCGGCAGCCTGTGATTTTCCAAAACGGCGGGCATGGCTTACTGATATACATTTTTCTTCTGTTTACAGCCTGACTGTAACTTTTGTTTGAAGGATTGAAGTAAGTTCCCATAGCTCATCCTCGATTCTGTGATAATAATTTTTTATAGTATAACATTTTCTGAGATTTTTATCAATACGGAAACATAATTGCAGTAAACAAAAAAATATTTCACGATGGTAACATTTCTCGGTTGTTCCTGGGTTTCTCACCATCGGCAGCAGTTAGCCGGTGTTTTTCAGGTTCTGTCATGGAGGGCGTGTTATTCGGATATTCATCGGCCGAAGGTGCAGAAGAGCCTGTTTGTCCTGAATAAGACAACTGCCAGAGATTTCTCTCTGACAGCTTTCGTTCATTATGTCTGTTATGCTTATGCGGTAATTTTCTTTACTTCAAATTCCAAATTAATATCTGTTAATCAGCTTTTTCAATTTCTTTTACTAAATCATTTAAAAAGTCATTATCTTCAATTGTGATAACGTGTTCATTATAAGGTGCTGATGACTCATCCATAAAGAATCTTAAATTTTCATTATTCTCCATAAATAAACCCTCCTACAATTTTTTTATCATAAATAGCTTGTGCCTGTCACCAAGTTTTTCATTTAACTGATACATCATAGTTGCTGCCATTCGTTTGGCTTCATCTATATCTGATGTCCTTTGTCTTTCAAAATCAAGTATTTTTTCATAATAAATTTTAAATTCAGGTTTAACTTCGTATATCCCATAAACCGTTCCGTCATGGCATATAATTAGTGATATTCTTACTATATCCTCATTCAGATAAGTAATTAAATCCTGCGCTGATGGTCTGCCATTAAGAGAATGATTGTGAAGTAAAACAATACTGTCTTTGCATTTCAATAATTTTTCTGCTTCTACCTCATTAAAACCGGTGCCTCTTATACTTCCTTCTCTATTAAAATTATCTACTATAAATTCACCAGTACGAGCATTTACTGCAATAAGTCTTTCCTGTTCCTGACCATCAACAAATTCCAGTAAACGTCCAGCCTGAATATACAACGACTGTTGTACATCTTTATTTACAGGTAACGATTCGAATTTATCGTGATATGCTTTAGAATTAACATAGTTTCTTTCGACACTATATGCATTCCTGCTTTCTTTCTTTGATATTAAAGGCTGTTCTGCGTCCAGTTGTTCTGATAAAAAAGCATCTATAAATTCATTTTTTAAAAACGTGGCTTCCGTTTTCATAGTTCCTATATCTCCATATTAATTACTTCATATATAGTGTAACACATCCATCATTTAAAGTCAATGATGGAAAAAACACTTTCTAATGGCAATATTTTCTGGTTGTTCCTGAGTTTTTCACTATCGGCTGCAGTCAGCCGGCATTTTTTCAGGTTCTGTCAGGAGGGGTATATTCATAGACCGAAGGCGCAGAAGAGCCGAAATTACTTCTTAATTTCATCCAGATACAGCTTCACCTTTTTCTTTATGTTCTCAGCCGTTTCTTCAGCATTTTGTTCTTCTGCAAGGAAACGGTCTGTTTCATCATATATTATACTTTTGATTCGGCTGTCAGCGTAGGAGACACCTGATGCACTTTTCAGGAAACCTTCAAGACGTTCAGCGTTTTCTTTGCTGAGAGCACCGGTGTTCCTTAGTCTGCCGTCGTAAAAGTCTGTTGAGATGCTGTACTTTCCTTTTTCTGCTTTCGAAACTAAATTTTCAAATGAAGAAAGTTTTACAGGAAATGTCTGTGACATCTGCCCCATTGTAAAGCTGTTCTGATAGTCATCCATAATAAACCTCCGGGCAAATTCCCATGCAATCTCATGGTTTTGTGATTTTTTCGTTATTCCAATAACCATTCCTGCATTTATCAGGGGAGCACCATTGTTTTTTACGGGACTGCCGATAAATGAAGCACCATCTTCAAAGTATGCCTTTTCAAAGAAATCAAAATCTGTAATTCCATTTATTTCTATATTCTCTGCCAGACAACTGCCGTCAACAAATCTTCTTGCATAGCAGCTGTCCGTATTTTCTTTATACCGTTCAGCAATCTCCTGTTCGGTAAGTCCCTGATCTTTTATGAAATTCAGTAATCCCGCAAAGCTTAGTGTGTCAATAGTGCATGTATAGTTACTAAAATTTATAAAATCTGAGCATGAGATAAGTTCATCCTTTAGAGAATCAGTACTCAGATTAAAGAATACATCTTTTTTTCCTTCGGCAAAATCAAGAAATTCATCCCTCGTCCAGTATCTTTCTTCTCCAAGAACGGTTTTGCTTCCGGCTATACCGGATATTCCGAAGTTTACACAAAGCTGATACATTTTATCTCCATCAGAAAATGAATCAAATACATTTGCAAAATAATCTTCGTATGATATTTCACTGTCCCTGTCGATATACGGACGCAGATCATCAAGGATTCCCATTGCCTGATATTTCTGCAGTTCACCGTTGTTGTCAGTGATAATCAAATCAGGGATTTTACCGGCAGCAATGTCTGCTGTAAGCGTGTCATGAGACAGCATTCCGTTTTCTGAACTGCCGCTGAAGTTTTTATAGTTTATGAGTTTTATTCTGTAATCTTCGTTATTCCGGTTAAAGTCAACAATTGCGTCTTTAAAAGTAATATCATCGCTGTCAACAGCTACGGATATAATTGTTTTTTCTTCTGAAACATCTGAGGGTTCGTATTTTACAAGTCCGTTAAGATTGTTGTATACTGCACCGCCGCGATCAAAGAAAACATTGTTTATATCGGATTCCGGATTAAATCCGTACCAGTCTGCATCAAGCCAGTTTATAATTTCCACAGCACTGTTTTCAACTGTATATCCGTATATACCGTCAAGGTTTGAATAAAGGTATATATAATCGTCAAAACCGCTGTAAAGCTTAATCGACGGCGGGAGATCAGCTTTACCTTCTGAAACTTTTTTCCCGGGTTCATAGTAAGATGTGTTCATTATACAGGAAATATTTCCTTTTTCAAAATACCCGACTAAAATTCTGTTATCATTTGTTTTAACGATATCACTGATATAACTTACATCATCATCCTCACCGGACAGAGAGAGAATTTTACCTTCACAGCTTAATTCACATATACGGTTGCTGTCTTCATAATATACTATGGTGTAGAAATTTCCGTTTAGATATATTAACGGGTCTACAAGACCAAATCTTAATCCTTTAAAGTTTTCAGGAATTTCTATTTCTGTTTTTTCTGTTGTTCCGTCAGTACTGGTTTGTACTATATGGTACATTTCTTCATCTTCATTAACTGCAATGCAGTAAAATGTTCCGTTATCAGAAACGCAAACTGATGACCTTGGCAGGTCGGTTATTTCATCGTCTGAAAAAAGAGGATATTTACTTTCAGAGAGGCTTCCGTCTTCATTCAGAATCTGTACATAGTAACCGCTTGAATCCGACTGACTAAAGAAAATAAGTTCGTTATCAGGGCCGGCAGCTTCAAGTGTTTTTCCGGATTTGTTTTTCTCATAAACTGATTCTGAAAGTTCGCAGTCCGCCACAAATCCGTAGTATCCGCCTTCTGTTTCATATATGAAGTCGTATTTTTCTGTGGTAATATTTTTGAATGAAGTAATTTTTTCATCTGAAGTCAGATGATAGTAGCTGACAGTCTCCCCGCTTAACATATCAGTTTCATCAATATCAAATGAATAATAATCATCAGTTGAGGCAAAACACAGATTCCCGTTTTTCATTGCAAATGCAGATACAACAGTTTTGTCTGTAAACCCAAAATCATCATAAGTGTAAACTAAACTGTCATCATTGTCAAACCTGTAAACAGCAGTTATTTCGCCGGAGTTTATCTTTTCTGAAATAATATAGTAGCCATAATCTGTTACCACAGCTGAATGATTAACAGAGAGACTGGAGTCAATAAATTCAGAAATATCAGAGACCGATTTTTCTTCAAGTGTATCTGTACTTATCCGGCTGTGTAATGTATGCAGAATTCCGTCTTCTCTGTACTCTTCTGTAAACAGTTCAAGCTCCTGATTTTGATTTAAATGCATTCCTGTTAAATTTATATTACCAGGTGATTTTTCGGCTGAAACCAGTCCTGTGCTTTTGTCATATACTTTGATTTTCATACTGCCTTTTTTATCTCTTTCAGCAGTATAAATCCGGTCTTTGGAAACCATGAGATCTGACAGATAATATATTTCAGTGTTTAATATCAAATCATTCATACTTCCGTTCTCTTCCAGTATACTGAAAACAGAATTTATTCTTTCAGCTTCATAGAAACACTGAAGGTACAAGGCGCTGTCAGTTGTAAAACCGTTTTCTGCCTTAAGAAGATGTTCCGGCAGTTCGATTTCCTTCTGAGTAAAATATTTTACAGCAATATCCTGATCCGGTTCTTCATTGTTGTTTCTTATACCTGCCATTACAGCGGCAGCAGCTGCCGCTGTAAGCATAAGCACCGCGGCTATAATAAATACATTTTTTCTCTTTTTCTTTTTTCTTACAACATCCATTACAATCGTCCTTTCACAATCCACAGAAAGATCATACGAATGTGTATTTTGAAATGATTCTGATTCCTCTTTCAGTACATCTTTGAGGTACCTGTCATTTATCTTACCAATTGCTGTATAAAGATTATCTTTTGTCATATGTTAAATCCCCTTTCAGCAAGGTATACCTGCAGTTTTTTGCGCATACGTTTTAATGCTGCAGATACACTGTTTTCAGACATATTCATTTTTTTCGCAATGTATCCTACATTCTCTGTAAGCCAGTACCTTCTTACAAATATTTTTCTGTTTCTTTCTGAAAGAGTATCAATAAAGGCTTCAATGGCTTCCTTAAGTTCATTTACGTCAGTTTCAATATCCAGTGAATTATCAGGAATACATTCTTCAAGTTCATCAAGAACAATCTCAATCTGTCCTCCGCCTCTTTTCAGCGTTTTTGTCATCACATACCGGTTATAGGACAGATTCCTTACAATTCTGCCGATAAATGCCGGAAACACCTTTGGCCACTTTGGCGGAATCGCATTCCACATTTTCAGATATGTATCATTTACACACTCGTTTGCATCTTCTCTGTTGTTCAGAATATCTTCAGCAATACTGTAACAGAATACACCGTATTTATCAGCAGTTTCACTGATAGCACGTTCTTCTCTGTCCCAGTAATGCTGTATAATTGTTTTATCGTCCAACTATTTTCCTCCTCTCATAAGTATTGACAGCATCTGTTATAAAATCTGACGCAAAACTGTTATTTTTTATTTTCATGCGAATAAGTGATATCCTGTCTTCTTATCCTCATATCATACTGTCGAAAAATTGTATTCATTGACAAAAATGTGATGTATATGCTAATATAATTGTAAAGGATAAATTCCTGTGAAACAAGGGATATTCCGGAGACAGAAAATATTTGTGAATACGCAGGTGAAATTTGTGGGAAGAAAATCTTATTATATAGATTATGAAAATCGTATAACTCTTAATTTGTTAAAAAATCTTATCTGTCCTAATGAGACGCATCTTCATTTTGTAAATAAGGTGTTTGAACCGCTGAAGAAATCAGGATACATCAGTTTTTCCGAATCATATTCATGTGCCGCGGAAAATAAACTGTCTTCATTTATGAACGGAAATATATATACATACAGAAAAACAGGTTATAAAATACGTCAGAGCGTTTCAACACTCAGAGAATGGGCTGATCTTTTATCAGATAAAAAAATATATCTGCAGATAACTGACAATACGGATAGTTATATTGAAGATTATAAACAGCTGAAAAATAAAATTTTACAACTTTGTGAATATGAATCCGACAGACAGGAGATGCCGGCAAAACTTTGCAGATATATTGACCATTCATTCCGGGAAGAGCATTGTACTGATGCAGTAATGATGCTCATATTCTGGTCTTTATACGGAAAAGACCAGATTCATCTCCTTAATTTTATTTACAGTAGTATTCCTGATAACAGTGCGGCAGCTCTTGAGCCTCATATTGTTTCTCCAAAGGATATTTTTGCAGGCAGAGAAGATGTTCTGAAACTTATTGATGAAAAAATTTCAGACAGACACTGTGTGTTTCTGCAGGGAATGGGCGGAATAGGCAAGACTGAGTGTGCCAAGCAGTTTGCCGTAAGGCACAGAGAGAAATATGATACAGTAATATTTGCAGAATATAACAGTAATTTTACGGATTTGTTTACTGATAACAGTATTTTTATGATTACACCGCCGTTCATATCGGAAAGACTTCCTGATGGAAACGGAGGATATGAAAGTACAGAAGAATTTTACAGGAGAAAATTAATACAGTTCAGATACTGTATTAACGAGCGGACGCTTGTTATTATAGATAATGCAGACTGTTATGATGAGAAACTTCTTGATTTCTGTAAAATGCCGTGTGATATAATTGTAACAACAAGATACGCATTTAATGAAGATTATCCGGATCAGACCATAATAGTTGACAGGATAACTAGTGTTTCTGAATGCAGAAAAATATTTTCCGCATATTATAGTTCCAAGGCTGAAACAGATGTTTATACAGAGAAGATTATAGATTATTTTTCGGGACATCCAATGGCGATTGAACTGGCTGCCAGACAGATGAAGGCGAGCCGTATTTCATCAGAAAAAATGTATAAACTTCTGGAAAATAATATGGGCGGCAGTCTTAAAGAAGGTTTCAGTACGTTCAGAAACATAAAAGAAGAAAACATGACAGGACATATTCTTGAAATTTTCAATACAGCCAGTCTTAATGAAGAGGAGATTTATGTGCTGAAGTGTCTTTATCTTCTGCCTAAAAAAGGGATGAATACAGAAGAGTTTAAGAGACTGTGCGGTATTGATAACTACAATCCGATTAACTCCCTTATCAGAAAATCCTGGGTAACAGAACTTGACGGTATGGTTTCAATGCATACTCTGGTGAAGGAAACGGTTGGTGCTGTTTTCAGACCTGATATAAAGAACTGCGGTGTATTTATAAAAAATATTACGGGCGATTTTACGCATGATTTCTTTTATTTTGATATTGCGAGAAAAGAATATATATATGAATATGTTTATCATTTATACATGCTTTTCCCTGAACCATCCATTGATTTACAGGAATTCTATGAATGGATGGAACTTATATTTTCAAATGCTGATCGTAATGATATAGCACTGGAGATAAGCAATAAACTCTATAAACTTTATTTGTCAGAGTATGGTGAAAATAATTTCAGGACTGCCAGAATGCTTTGCAGAACAGGCTGCGGTGAAAAATACAGAAATTTTGATAAAAGTCTTGAAATTATTAAAAAGAGTCTTGATATTATCAAATCACTTGAAAATCAGGACAGTTATACACTTCTGTATATTTCCGATATTTATATAGTTATGACAGATACATATATCACATGCTATCAGCAAAGTCATGATGAAAAATATATTTCCGAATTTGAATTTTTAAACAGAGAAATAATAAGAATCAGGAGGCTGATAGAGGATAAATATGATTATACTCAGGTGAACTGTGTTTTTGCTTACTGCGGGCTGGCACAGGTATCTGTTATCAGAAAAGAGTATCAGGAAGCCGAAATGTATATTGCCAGAGCAGAAGAGGAGTACGTCAGGACAGGGCTTGAAAGTCTTCATTATTACATAGATTATGTCAGGGCTGAACTTCTTGAATCACAGAACCTTTTTGATGATGCAATAGAAGCATTAACAGCCGCTTTAAATAACCGAAGACATTTTTACAGATCAGAACTCAATACAAGGACAGTAAATCTTGAGATATTGCTCGGAAAATTATATGAACAGGCAGGCTATAAAGGTCTGGCGGAGAAGCAGTATTCAGGTGTTGCGGAAATAATAGAAAAAGTTCCGTGCTACAGCAATATGGTTTCGCTGCTGAATGAGAGAATTGAAAAAATCAGAAGTGAATAAAAAAGGCAGCTGACGCCAGCAGGGTCAGCTGCCTTTTTTATTTTCCTTTGACATACGTTTTCTGCGGTCACAGTGCATATCGGCACCGGTAAACAAAAAAAGTGGATAAATAGATGATAAAAAGGGGTTATGAAATTCTGTTCGTGATGTTATACTTAGTTAAATGTTTGATTCAGAACAGTACATGCAGAAAAAATGACTGTACAGAATTATGAAATATAATCTGTAATTTCTTCCATTATTCTCTGCCGCTGTCTTTCAGAAAGTCTTCTCCAGTTTTCAATCATTTCTCTTTCCTGGTCAGTAAGATTATTGCAGTGAAGTCCGCCTTTGTCATTGCTCAGACGTGCAATATAGTCGAGACTTACATTGTAGTGTCTGGCAAGGATAACTGCTCTGTCGAGCGGAACTATATTCTTCTGCTGTTCATACCTGCGGTACTGGCCCTCTGAAATATTCAAAAGCCGTGAGATTTCCGACTGTTTCTGGTCATTGTCTTCTCTTAAATCTTTGATTCGGTACAGTTCCATGTAAATCATCTCCAATAATATACGGTTGATGTTGTGTAGTTAATATAAATTATATCATTTTTATTATTTTTTCATTGACAATATTACATATATGTTATACAATAAAATAAACATAACATATATGTAAGTTATTTTATGGTGATTTGAAGAAGTCGTAAAATTATTGTGAAGAAAAAGACATAGAATATTTTATTTTCATATGAAATTTTAAGGGGAATGGGGGATGTGATTTAGTTCAGATGTTAATTTGAAAAAATTATAATAAACTATGGTAATAGAGAGGGGTAAATTTATTAATGAAAAATATATTAAAAAAACAAATCTTTTCAGCATTTTTAGGTACTCTGTTTTGCATATCAGTTTTATTATATGTTCCGTGTAAAATTAATGTAGTTTCCGCGACAACATCAAGAGATTTGTGGGCTGATGATGGTACAATCCAGTTTATTCAGAAACTTGAAGGATTTGATCCGCAGTGTTTTTATGATAATGGTCAGTGGACATATGGATATGGAAGCAAATGTACTTCATCAAACCACCCGGTATTAACAGATGAACAGAAGGCACAGTCAGCTAAAAAGAAATATTATGGTGGGCATTATATCACCAAGGAAGATGCACTTGTATTGCTGAAAGATAAACTTAACGGATATTACAGGAACGTTTTGATTCAATACACTGATGGTTTAGAAATGAATCAATATCAGTTCGATGCACTTTTAAGCGCAACCTATAATCATGGTAATGTTAGAGCTGATGGTTGTAAGGCTTGTGGATATATACCGATGCCGCTGGTAAAATATCTGCAGGGTGAGTACTCAGAAGAACAAGCCCGACAGGAGTATCCGAACTGGATGGCTGTGTTCAGCGGATATAATTTAACTTCCAGAAGAATGGCTGAACTTGAAAGGTTTTTTATGGGAACACCGCCGGCGCCAAAACCATGGTATTCTTCAATGACACAAGCGGATGTCGGAACCGATTTTCTTGCATATATAATCAATGTAGAACCATGGAAACATTTAACCAATGACAACGGAAACGTAGTAATGACAT
>JAUNJJ010000334.1 GCA_030533325.1 Oscillospiraceae bacterium | reverse complement strand
TATTTGTTGTCGTCAGCAAGATGGTTGATAGTGAATGTGACTATGAAAAGGCTATAGTTGGAAGTCAGAGGGTAAGAATGGCCCAGTTCGATGCTGCTTTCTCGAGAATTCATACATAAGTTGATTATTTTAAAAGTTTTAATTATGAAATATATATTTTTATTCATTGCAGCGTTGTTGTTTGCAATAAGTACGTATGCACAAAACTATTTTGGAGACTACGATATTCCGACGTACACCACACAGAAATCGAATGCTACTATGACATTCAAGAATCAGTCAAAATATCACATGACTGTAAAGATACTAAAACTTAAAGGAGGATTGTATTATACAGTGGATCTTCCTCCACGCTCAAGTGAAACAGTTGACTTCTATAGTTCAGCTACCTATAAAATGAAAATAAGAGCGATGGTTAATGGTAGGGCATCTTACCATAAAGGTGGAAACTTTTCCGTAACATCGACTTCTGAAAGATGGAGCCAAGGAGAAATAACGTTCAAACTGGTTGTGACGAAAACCGGCGGAGGTTCGGGACTTGGTCCTACAATATCTAAAAAAGAATTTGATAGTAATAATTAATATGCATTATTTATGAAGAAATTTTTATTATTGGCTTTATTCTTCTGTTTTGCCTCAATTGATTGTGCTGCATTTCAGAAGTATTTAACTGCCAATCTTAATCTACGGACAGGGCCTGGGACAAAATATAACGTAACAATGGTTATTCCCAGAGGCACTGCGGTTACTATTGATGAGGATTGCGATTGCAAATGGGTGCCAGTTGAATATGATGGAAAAATTGGTTATATTTCAACTAAATATCTATCCAATCACCCTGTAAACAAACAAAGACGTGTATCTTCAACGAAGTATAGAACTACTGTATCCAAAAAGTATTATATTAATTCATACGGAGAAAGAGTTCAATCGCCTACATATTATAGTAGTTCACCTCCAGGAGCAACTGCCTTATGTAGGGATGGTTCGTATAGTTTTAGTCGTAGTAGAAGAGGAACATGTTCACATCATGGAGGTGTGGCAAGATGGTTATAAAAAAATGGTTATGCGTAGAAATAAAAAGGAATATAAGTTTGACGATAGACCTCACAGTTTTTTTATTTTAAAAAGTATTCATATTTTTGTAGGGAGACCAGAGGTTTTAATATTGTCTCTTAGTTTAGCTTTTACCTTCATACATCTTTTTTTGTATGTTGGTCAACAGCTGTCGTTGTTGTGGCTTGCCCCGTTAACGTATCTTTACTATTTGATTTCTTTGATAGGTATAAGTTGCCAATTTATTAAACGCAATCTATTTTTTAATAGGAAATATAAGTTTTCTTACTATACGAGTATCAAAGGAATTCTTGTAAGTATTATATTATACGTTGCATACGATTGTTTAATAGATAAGGATGAAAAGATTACTCAACTTATTTTTATTTTAACATTCGTTGGATACGTATTAGACCTATTGATGCTATTATTATCTAATGTTTTGATAATTATGATAAAAATATTGTTTTATATATTTAAAGATAAATAATATTAACTTTATAAATATAACAAATAATTTAAACAGTTTATGGTAAAGAAACAACATTACATTGGCTTGACCGAAGCCCAAGTGCTCGAAAGCCGTAGAAAGTATGGTGTCAACATTCTGACACCGCCAGAGAAAGAGACTCTTTGGGATACTC
>JAUNJJ010000333.1 GCA_030533325.1 Oscillospiraceae bacterium | reverse complement strand
TATCTACAACTCGCTGGCTCTCGTGACGAATGATATAAAATCAATCAAGCTACAATTATATTAGCAAAATATTAAATAAAAATCAAGAGTATTGAAAAAATTAATAATAAACAAAGGAGCCAGCCGAAGCTGACCCCAATGCCCCAAAACGTGCAATGCTTGTCTTGGGAAAAACGACTAATTTTCCTCCCTTGCTTTCGCAAGAAGAGTTCTCCACATACTCTGTTCAGTCTGGGGATAATCCCCATTACTGAAAGGTACGTAAAACTCGCTCTTTCTGAATCCAGCAGCCTTTAGTGCCCTAACTGTGGCGTTGGTGTACGGAGTAACAAACACCTCATCCTTGTGTATAAAACACAAGACTGAGTTATTCGTTGCATAACACCCATTGAACTTCGGTGCCAGTTCCGATACGTTTAGAGCTTCTGAGTGATCTCGGAAAATGACACTCATGCCAGTATAAACTCGCACTGCATTTTCCTTCAAAAAAGTTATAGTCTTAGCCATTTTTTTTTCCTCCTAAATTATATTGTTGTATTATAACCATTGCTGGATTGAAGGGTTAAATCTATATAAAATAGGTATCAACCTATACATTTTTATTATACCACTTTATGTTAATTTTGTCAAATTTAAACAAACAGAATTTTTTCGTTTGTACCATAAATTTTATTCTAAATAAAAATATATATCTTTCTTATAAAAAAAATAAACCGATTTCTCGATTTATTTTTTGATAAAAGTAATATTTTTAAATATATTCTATCTTGATACACCTACACTTCTTTCATCTGGTAATGATGTTGTTTTATGAATTAAAACATTTACTTTTCTGTTTATATCATTAATATCTCTAAATGCGCCTTTTTCAACTAATGCAATTTTTAATCTTTTATAATATTCGTAATCACCTGTTCTTAAAGCATATAATATTCTAGTTTGTTCTTCTTGAGAAGGAACTGCATATTGTTTTGCATTCATCATAGGTTCTGGGTAATTTTCATCATATGATGAAAAAACTGCCTCTTGAATTTGTTGAAAAGTAATATCTGGATATGCTTGTACTAACATTCTAAATAATTCAAGCGTAGTTAATTGTTGTGTATATGAAACAACTTCTCTAAATTCACTCATTGGAACAATTCTTCCTGTTTGATTAAATCTTGCTAGTCCTGCTTTAGTTTTTACTCCATATAAAGAATATGCTTCTCCAGTTTCCATACTGTCATCATTTTCATCTATATAGCATTTAGCAATATAACCTTGAAATAACTCATCTGTATGTGTATCTTGTATAAGATGTGCATATATTGCTTGACCTTCTCTAGTTTGAAATACTTCTTGATTATGTTTTTTTGCAAGTTCTAAGCTTGTTGGACCATCAGCCGCTTTAAGTTCTAAGCCATCTGGTATATACATTTTTTCAATTGGAAATCCATTTTTTAAAGTTTTTAATTCTTCACCAACAATAAATTCCATATATGCTCCTTCTGACATATGTGAAGGTTGCCTAAATGCAGAATTTGTAGATAATTTTACCAATGCTCTAACACTATCTGGATAAGTAAAATAAGCTCCAAATCTTCTTATCATAGATAAACTATTATCTAACGTTAATTGTCCTGAATTAAAAAGTTTTACCATAATTGCCATTATATGTTCATATGCTTGCATATATTTTATTGCTCCTTTTCTTATTAATATGT
>JAUNJJ010000332.1 GCA_030533325.1 Oscillospiraceae bacterium | reverse complement strand
TTTAATCTGCGGTAAAGTTGCCGTAGGTGGGAACTATAATTCGACGCGTGACAATGGGATTAGTTCAACTGTTTTAGCATCAACAGAAAATTGTATATCTGAAGAGGTGGCTTATGTAGCGGTAGAAAACTATCAGAAAAAAAATAATGTTATTTTTTCAGAAGATAAAGCAAAAAAGATAGTAAGTGATTTACAAGATGTATATGAGTGTAAAAATGTTCATCCAGGTGGAATTGTTCTTGTACCCCAAGGCGACGAGTTGCAAGATTATACTCCACTTGCTTTTACAAAAAATAATCAGGCAATTACATATTTTAATTACTATAGGTTGGATAATTGCCTGTTTAAGCAGGACATATTACCTTATTTCGGTTTGGATATGTTAGAAAAACTTGAAGAAATCACGGGAGATATGCCAGATGAACTGACTTATTGCGAGCCAGAAATAATGAAACTGTTTTTTGACTTCAATGGTGTGATGGGGTGCGAGGAACTTCCGGAATTTATGCATCAAGGTTCGTTAGAAATTCTAAAGAAGGCAATGCCTAAGAACTTTGATGAACTAGTTAAAGTATTTGCATTATGTCATGGAACAGATGTATGGAGTGATAATGCGGAATTATTATTGGAACAAGGAAAGGCAGACTTGTCTGAAATTATTTCTAGTAGGGATGATATATATGATTTTCTGAGAAATAAAGGTATAGATGAAGAGACAGCATATTTAATCACAGAGCAGGTTAGAAAAGGGAAATGGGCGTATGGTCACAGTAAAAGATATTCGGAATATGTAGGAATACTGCAAGATGCGGGAGTCCCTGAATGGTTTATATGGTCATGCAGTAAAATATGTTACTTATTTCCACGTGCTCACGCAATATCTTATGCAAAGTTAAATTGGCGTTTGGGATGGTATAAAGTACATTATTCAGAACAGTACACAAAGATAGTTGAAGAGTTTATAAACATAAGTTAATGGTATAAATGAGGAGTGTGTTCAGTTCCTCTTGGTAAGAGAGGAACTGAACTAATCTTGAATCTTGAATACATCTTCTACCAGCAGATTAAAGTATGCTGCAATTCGGAGCATAAATTCAGCGGATGGTGCCCTTTCACCACGTTCCACTCTGCTGATAGTTTTTGTGCAGAACCCGGTGGCAGAGGCTAAATCCTCTTGGAGAAGCCCTCGTGATTCACGAATTTCTTTAAGGTTATTAACGACCGCCATAGTAAACACCTACTTTCATACATATCTTATATTACCAAGGATACAGAAAATACTGTCCTAAAATACGGACTCGTTTATTGCAGAAAATCTCTAAGCTCATTCGGATGATTCTTTCCAACCACTTTTCCAAGAATATCAAAGCGGTCATTTTCACCTACAGGAATAGGAGAGTATTTTTCATTAAGGGAAATAAGAAATACACCATTCTTATCCTCCTGTAATTTCTTAATATAGGCATCTCCGTTCAGATAGAAGATACCGATTTCTCCGTTTTCAAGAATATCCTGTTTCAGAACCCATGCAATCTGTCCATCTTCAAATTCCGGTTCCATACTGTCACCACTTATTTTTACACCGAAGCTTGCTGATTCCGGTATGATATCCTTCGTAAGTTGAATCGTTTCTTTCGGACCATCAACAAGGAAGTTTCCGGTTCCGGCAGATACTGCATTATCATACACATCAATATATCTGCAAA
>JAUNJJ010000331.1 GCA_030533325.1 Oscillospiraceae bacterium | reverse complement strand
CATTTGAGTTTGCAAAAACCATGTTACAAGAAATTCATGTTGCCGCATCCCCTGGCATCGACTTTGGAAAGAACCAAACTCAGAAGTATATTCGTTTCTCTTACACTCGAGGCATCGAGCATATGAAAGAGGGTGTCGATAGAATGAGAAACTGGTTAAAAGATAACAAGCATATTAAGAAAAGTTAATATTGTTTTAAAGACAACATAAAAATTTACTTTTAGAAATATCAACTTATAAGTTATTCAAAATTAAGAATAAAATCAGAAAACGCAGTTTTATATGATAAATATTTTTTATTAATGCATGTAAAATTCATCATAAATTCTTAATTTTAAGTTCATCAGTGATACAATACATGTTGATAAAATAATAGGTTCTACTCCGATTTGTATCACAAAAATTAAATCAGAGGACTCTCAATATCAAGTTCTAGTTTACCAGAAATAAGATAAATAATCGGTACAAGATTCTTTAATGTTTGGTAGCCCTTTGCTTTTCTTTTTGCGGCTTGTATACCACTGTTAATACCTTCACAAACAGCGTTGGTTTTTTTAAAGGTAATATAAGCAAGGATGTTTTGTTTGCGGCGTTTGAAAACTTTAGCTAGCCTTTTCATTGCATACAAACGACATCTTCTCATCCATGAGATTACAGAATCAAATATCTCACTAGCTTCCTCTACTGTATCTGATTTATAGATCTCTAAGAAGGATGCTTTTATATTATAAGCTTTGCCTGTTTTTGGATAATTCTTTATCAAGTTATTTACAGTGATATTCTGCTCAGGTGTAAGATTATCTTTGTTTTTAAATAAAAGCTTTCTGAAAAGAAATAGTTCTTTTTTATAATTTGCTTCTCGTTGTTCGATTTTTCTTACATCGTTTACAGCTTTGTTTAACATCTGAACAATATGGAAGCGATCCAAAATATTAAATGCATTTGGAAAGTTTTCTTCAATTGCAGGCATAAATGATGGAGACATATCGCTACTAACTGTTTCGATATTTGAGCTATCTCCATCTCTTTGCTCAAGTTTTTCTTTGAAATTAGTTATAGCTGACTTACCTTTACCAGGTTGAACATCTATAACGGCTGACTTATCACTATCAACGACAATAGTTATGTAATCATGCTTTTTTTTAACTGATGTTTCATCAATAGCTAGATTCTTAACATTTTCAAGAGTTCGTTTATGTTCAGCTTTAATTACCCAATGCTGTAATATGCTGTAGACCGATTTCTCATTACATCGTAAGATTTCGGCAGCTTTAGACATTGGCATTTCACGGATTAACATCAAAGCAAATGCTTCATACTGTTTAGTAAATCGAGAGTGTTTTCTTTCGTAAGGTGCTAACAATGTAATAACACCACATTGTTCACACTTTATTCTTGGTCTTTTGCAAATGACGAAACAACGTTTACTAAATACATCCGTATGTCTCCATCTTCGTTCTTTAACATAACTATATGGACGAGCTTTTTTGTTGCAGTTAGGACAACAGATTTTTTTCGGATGTTTATGTTCAACATGTATCGTTAAACAGTTCTCTTCAGAACCGTAATTTGTTACTTTCCAGTCCTTTGTTAGACCAAGAGATTCGCTTGCTACGTTTTTTATCGCTGAATGCACAGTTAAATCCTTAATAATAAAAAATATTGTTATCATTTATTATAGCATTTTTGTGATATAAAACGGAGTAG
>JAUNJJ010000330.1 GCA_030533325.1 Oscillospiraceae bacterium | reverse complement strand
ATTTTAATTATGATACACTTCTTGAACTCAAAAGTGTTCTTCCTGCTGAAGCATTAGAAAAATTGAAAGAACCTTTTGAAGGTATACCAATACGTGTTTAATTGATAGGTAAACTGATTCAGGTGGGAATTACTTGTAAATTAGGAGAAAAGATATATGAAAATGCGGATGAGCATTATATGCCCTTAAAAATTTGTAATTTCGAATATGCTTATTTAAAGTAATAGTTATGATCAAAGAGATGTTGAGATGTTAGAAGCAGTTACTTATCAGGGAATGCTGAAAGATATTAAAAATAATTAAGTAAAAGAAGATACTATTGGAATACTAATTACACGTCCAGACTTAGAAGTTGGAAAAAGTATTTTGTGTAATTTAAATTATTACCATCATGTAACAGGAAATAATTTAAACTTTTATTTACCTGGATATGGTGCATATTGGTATGGAACATATCCAGATGGGCAGGTGGTTTTCAAGATTGATGGGACAGAGTGGTCTTATAGCGATAAAATGTTTGTTGAATTTATTGAAGATTTAGAGACGGGAGACGACAGATGAGATTTCGCTTGTACTACAGAGAATTTCTGAGTATAATAAATTCAAAGATGCGAAGGTAAATATGACAGTAGCGGAAGAACTAGAACGCTGACACGAAGAGGATCTGAAGCGCCTGAGAGATTTTCGGGTGTTTGACGATGATTTTATGACAAAGATTTTTGAAGAGCATCCGGAATGTATTGAGCTTGTTCTTCGTATTATAATGGATAAGCCGGGTCTTAAGGTGCTGGATGTACGGACACAAGTGTTCGTAGAAAATTTTTTAAACTGTTCGGTGTGCTTGCTACAGATTAGACTGGTACAAAGTTCAATGTGGAGATCCAGAGGGCAGACCGGGGAGTAGGGAAGAAAAGGGCAAGATATAATATAATAGTAGCATGATGGGTGCCAATGGCCTGCTTTGCCTGACACATATTTGATTTTTATTACAAAACATGATGTGATAGGCAAGGGAGGAGCTCTTTATCCGGTAGAAAGATGTTTTGTCAGTTCAGATGAAGTGTTTGATGGTAGTTCCTATATTTTATATGTTAATGAAGCGTTCAGGGATGATTCACCATTGGGAAGATTGATGCATGACTTCTCATGCACACAGCCCAAGGATATGCATTATAGAATACTGGCTGGCCGGTCACGTTTTTCAAAGAAGAAAAGGAGGGCATTGCAATTATATGTAAAGCGATGGAAGATATAAGTAATCAAACGCTAAAAGAAGGAATAGAAAAAGTTGCTCTGCACTTGCTGAAAAAAGGCGAAATTCCATTGGAGGAAATCGCTGAATGCTGTGAACTGAGTGTAAAGGCTACAGGACTTGCAGAGGATTTGATTGCATAGAATAGGAGATTTGAGAGCTTGCAAATGGAAAGTATTCTGGTTCTTTTGTGGTTCTATCCGTGGCTTTAAAAGAAAAAAGACGGAGAGATATACAGATGAAAATGGCGAATATATGGACGGATATGAAGCAAAAATGCAATAAAAATAGGTGACTTACTGTCGGATTAATGTGCCTTGATAGTTCAAAATGGGTCAATCGGATTCCATAGGGGCGGTTGTCCCATTTTTGTGGATAATTTGATTGATTTCAAGTGAACTGATTAAAGATTTTGTAGTATGGAGCATTTTTATATGCTTATGAATAACACAGGTTATTA